>JASJCJ010000083.1 GCA_030066045.1 Calothrix sp. MO_167.B12 | reverse complement strand
CTCCCATCGAGGAGATAAAGGTCGCAAGACCAGAGATGCTGTGTAAGACCAGATTAAACACGAGTTTAACGAGGCAACGGCGGATGAGACGGGAAGCCTACTGTGTACACGAAGTGTCACTGTAGGTACTTCACTAGTGTAAGTAAACAAAACTAGGGGTCAGGAAAACTGCAACAAAAAAATTACGCCTGATGTGAATTATAAATGTCTCTTATCCTATAAGGATTTCGAGACTTGTCCAAAATCTCGGTTTTGGAATTATGAGCGCAATTATAATGATTTCAACATTTGATTCACATTAAACGTAAATTTTCTAATTTGTGTCATCCAAATTAATCTTCCTCCCCCTGTTCCCTGCATTCACAGCGATTGGTTAAGCTGTGGCGTGTTTAATTTGTATATCGGACGCGGGCTTTCCGGCCCGCACTACAATAATTTGACGTTTTCATCTTATACAATTTAGCTGCACAGCAGCTTATTTTTTATTTATGAGTCCCTAATTCAGGGTGATTGATTAAATGTCCACTTTAACCACTGACTAAAGGATCTAACAGCATTGATCCGTTTGACTCCCGGCGCACGGGCAGCCGCTAGACCATCTACTGCTCTGAGGACAGAATATTGCAAGCCGAGGAAACTATCAACGGCTGCATAGGGTCCTCCTAAAGTAATTGCTCCGGCTACATACATTTGGCCTTTGCCATTACGCATTTCTACCATCTCAAAGTTGTTTGCTACTGCCAATCTACCCATGTAGTTTAGAGGTAGATGGTAATGTTGTACCAAATCATTGAGTAGGGGACTTGCTTCTACCTTGGCATCTAGTCCGGTAGCATCAATAATAAAGTCAGCATCAATGGTGATTTGTCCAAATTCTTTTTCTTGAATATAAGTTATGGTACGGTTTTGGGCATCCCGTTCTACCCTTTCTACCTGACCAAACTCAATTTTATACCAGCCTTCTCTTAATCCTTGTTCTGTGATATTCTGCCAATCAAAGCGATCGGCAGTTGTAGTTCCTCCCCAATCTTTTAATAGATGCTGGCGTTCCTGGGGGCTAGCTTTTTCTAACATCACCCGCAATTCTCCACCCCAGCAGGCTTTGGGCCAGTTAAATGGCTGAAATTCGTAATGATGCTTGACTGGACGCTGGGTATTACCAAATTTGTTGCCTTGGGGTTTGGGCGATCGCATTAAATGTAAAATATTAATGTTGCGATTCTGCTTTCTAGCTTCATAAATACGCTGCATAATCCTGGAAGCCACAATACCCCGACCCCTCAATAACACCGTTCCCCCATGTCTTTCTAACTGCTGATAAACATGATTGTGGTCTTCGTAGGCATTGACAACTGACTTAAAGTCTTGGTATTTCTGCCGATAAGCTTGCAAGTCTGGAAGAAACTGAATCGCAGGATAGCCAGTAGCTAAATGTAAATAACGGCAAACAAAAAAGGCATGATCTCCCCGTCCTCGGGAATATGCCACACAATACCTACCATCATCTGTTTTGCGAATTGCCCGCACTCTACCATAGCGATATATTTGTGCCCAACCAATACGCTTTGCCTCCCTGTCTATTGAGTCAAATACATTCTTGGCACGGGGAGTATAAGTTTCTACAAATGTAGGTTCGGCAAATACTTGCCATAAATACCGAAATGCAGAATTGAGTTTGCCGTGGGTGAGGTCGTGCCAAGCTTCCCGCAGAGCATAGCTGGGCCAGCCCCAAATATTGTCAGGGCAAGAATCAGAGTTAGAACGTAACCTTTCGTGTAAGGGAATTTGGGAATTCAAGCACAGGCGCTTATATCTGGCATAGGGTTCTTTATCTAAACCCAATGCCGCTATTCTTTCTGCTTTTACACCACTAATTCTCAGTAAATCTATCCAAATATAGCTACCTAAACCTGCCCCAATGGCTAAATAGTCGCATTCATCAACGGGTAAACCTGTAGCGTGTAACTCTTGTACGGGAACTAGTTCTTGTTGAAATACTGGAGGGGGAAAATTACTCCCTAGGGGTGTTACAGGTCGAACTGGTGGTAGGGTAGGGTCTGGAAGGTTGGTGGTGGGATTGAATTGGATTGTGGACTGAATGCTTGGGGGTTGGGTAACATTAGCGTTAGGTATTTGGACAGTAGGGAGGTTCCCAGGAGGAGAACCACCTTGAGTAATTGCGTTAAAGGTAACAGTAACAATATAAGCACCTATTTGTAGCCGATCTCCACTATTGAGAATTGCACGGGTCTGTTGTACCCCATTTACCAACAGACCATTAGCACTATTTTGGTCAATTACCACTACCTGATTTTGTTCTAAATTAATCAGTGCGTGGAAGCGAGATACTTGCTCATTTTGTAACTGTATGCGGGATACTCTTTGACCTTGAATGTCTATCGGCATCCGAGCAAATTCTCTACCCAAGGCAACTGGTAAACTCAAATGTGGTTCTCGATGCTCTCCTGTATCTGGGTCATCCCAACTTAATTTAATTTGAAAATTGCTAGTCATACAATTTTGGATTTTAGATTTTGGATTTTAGATTGATATCAATTTTGGATGATTACTTGTAATCAAATCTATGAATCTCCCATCACATCACACCTGCTTTATTTAATGGTGAGAGTGTCAAAGAAAAACATATAGTGGACTGACACGCCTAAAAATGTAGGTTGGGTTGAGCGGTAGGGAAACCCAACAAAGCTTTACTGGTGTTGGGTTTCATTCTATTGCTACGCAACGCTAACGCGAACAACCCAACCTACACTTATTGCACTATTTTAAGCTTGCCACGCCAGTAGGGTGTGTTACGCTGCGCGGTAACACACCATTTGGTAATCTTTTTGGTGCGGAGTACTGTTAGCATAATGCACCCTACAAGTGCCTGTTCCCTGTTGCCTTAAATTAGATATTAAGTATTAGTAATTAATTTAAAGTTATGAGTGTTAAATGGAAAATTGTTGATAACAAACTCAATATTTAAAAATTTACCACTTACTTTCCAATGCATTTTCATTAGTTTGGTTTTTTATCGTTCTGGTGCTACTAATACACTCACCGCTGCTGCTAAAGATGTACCGCACCAAGGACAACCGACTTGTAAGTGTTCTGGGGAAGATACTTTATGACATTTAGGACATTCCAGACCATAATCTCCTTGCTGTTCTGGTTCGGTTGGGGATGTGGGTACAAAATGTTGGTGATGATGTGCTTGGGGAACTGATTGGGGTCTTACCGGGGGTGTTGGTGGCGTTATAATTGTGGTTGCGATCGCATTGTTTGCCACACCCACTACTTTAATTTCAGTTTGTTGTCCCAGGCGAATAGTACTACCCCCTCTTAAAGGCATTTCACCATGAAATAGCTGCCGTCCATCTACAAGGGGAGGGTTTCCCGGTTTGAGATTTCTGACATGGAAGTTTTGCTGCTGCTGATGAAAAAATATTTCTATGTGCAAACGGGATACAGTCCCATCACTCAAAACCAGATCGCACTGGAGCGGATCGCGACCTATGCGGAAAGTTCCTGGATTTTTGCTTGCTTGGCAATCGCTAATTTGTTGGGTTTTTTCTTGACCTGCATCATGCCACTGTAAGGTTAGTGCATTCATCGTTGCTAATTAGGTAACTCTCATATTAGTTACTTCAAATCCTCCTTGTGCGATTCCTAACATCACTTGCCCCAATTAAGCAAGTAATTCAAAAAAATTATGATGAGATGATAGTTGTTAGTTGTTAGTTGATGGTTGATAGTTGATGGTTAACAGTTGGGAGTTAAGATTTTTTATCTTTCACTCCTTCCCTCCTTCCCTCCCTCACTCCTTCCCTCCTTCACTCCTTCCCTCCTTCACTCCTTCACTCCTTCCCTCCGGGCGGGGAAACCCCGCCCCTACTCCTGAACTCCTCCTTCAATCCTTCCGTTTGCTTAACCTATCGGCAATGCGAGTCGTTTCTGGTAGACGATATTTAGGCGCGCACTGCAAAACATATTCAATGGCTGTATTCAAGCTGATTCTATGACCACTGGAAACATACAATGGTTTCACACCTGTTTGTGTCCGTAAAACTGCCCCAATAATTTCATTTTCATGTATCATAGGTTGCCAGCTACCCCGTGGTTCTGATACTGCCTCATACTCTCCCAATAACCAAGATTTAGCTACACCAATGGTGGGTATATCCACAATTACTCCCAGATGACAAGCTACGCCAAATCTTCGAGGATGGGCGATTCCTTGACCATCACAGAGGATAATATCTGGTATTGTTTGTATTTTCTCTAATGCGTCTAAAACTGCGGGTATTTCTCGAAAGGAAAGGAAACCAGGTATATAGGGGAATGACGTAGGACGGCGAACAATACTTGTTTCTTGCACCCGTAGGTCAGGAAAACTTAACACCGCCACCACCGCACGACTGATAGCACCATCAGCCTCAAAACCCACATCTACCCCCGCAACGTACTTGATGGGTACAGCTATTTTATCCTCTGCGATCGCCTCTTTTCGCAACTGTTCTTGGATCGCGATCGCTTCTTCTAAACTAATTTTCCAGTCATGACGTTGACTAATCTTCATATTTTTGTCGTTTTAATTAAAAAATATTTACTAATTAAACAGTCAAATAAAACAATGTATATACTAGTATTATCAGCTAGATACTGTTTATCTTAACTGCTTCAATTTACATTGCAAAGATTGTTGATTTAAATAAATATCTCCAAGAGAGACACAATACAAATTCAAACAATAGAATAGAAACATGAAAACTATCAGACGAGATGCTTTCCACCAGTTGCAACCAGGTTTATATTTAGGTGGAGGAATTTTGGTATTATTTTTATTGATGCTTTTTCGTCCCTTTGCCATTGTCAACGCAGGAGAAAGAGGCGTGGTGATGCGATTTGGCAAAGTACAGGAAAGAATTTTAGATGAAGGCATTCATCCTGTTATCCCCATTATGACATCCATCAAAACATTAAATGTCAGGGTAAATCAAAACAGTTTCCAAGCTGATGCAGCGTCGCGGGATTTACAAAAAGTATCAACAGAAATTGCCATTAATTGGCATATTGACCCCACAAAAGTGAATCGAGTTTTTCAGAGAGTTGGAGACGAGCAACAAATTATTCAGAGAATTATGAACCCTGCTGTATCTGAAGTTTTAAAAGCAGCAACGGCAAAAAAAACAGCAGAAGAAATCATTACCAAAAGGAATCAACTCAAACAAGAAATTGACCAGCAAATGACAACCCGTATGGCTGCTTATGGGATAATTATTGATGATGTTTCCCTGGTAGATTTTGCCTTTTCTCCAGAGTTTAGTAAAGCCATTGAAGCAAAGCAAATTGCAGAACAAGAGGCAAAACAAGCAGAATTTATTGCCAAAAAAGCCACTCAAGAAGCTCAAGCAGAAATCAATCGTGCTAAAGGTCATGCAGAAGCACAAAGATTACAGCGTCAAACTTTAACCCCAGAACTATTACAAAAGCAAGCGATCGAAAAATGGGATGGACGTTTCCCCACTGTTATGGGTGGTAATAATACCTTACCACTGATTAATATTAATCCAGCCAAGGTATCAAAGTAAAAGCCTAGTAAATAAGAGCTATACTAAATAGCCTTATCATTAATCTGCATTAAAGAGTCTAATAAATTATCAATGCTATTTGCAGATAAATCAGCCATTTGTAGTTTTTTTTCTACTTGCCTATAATTATGCTGCATTGATTTAAAATACGCGGGATCGTAATGACATTGAAGAACATCTGCAACAAACTTTTCTCCATCACCAGAATCAATTAATTGATTCCACTCAATAATTTTTTTACCTCCATAACGAGATTTCAATCTACCAATTTTAGCCTTAAGAACATCGGGATGATTTATTAAATGTCGATATTCTTGTATGATGAAATTTACCCTAGCTGTGATCGGTACTTGAATTTCTATACAGCTAGAACTCTTCATCTGTTGCCATAAATTACTTGGTAAATAAACTTTACCAATTTTATTACTCTCTGACTCTACCCAAACTACCTGAGCAGGATTAAAACTTTGTAACTGTTGCAAAAGTAAAGATTCAAAATATTTTTGTGAAGGTTGCGGTAAAGATGTATCTTCCCATTCTTCACCCAGTAGGGAACCGCGATGATTAGCTAAACCTTCCAAATCCAAAACTTGAGCGCCATGCTGACATAACTGACGCAAAATATGGGTTTTAGCACTACCTGTTAAACCGGATAGTACGTGGTAAGTGAATTTCTGCGGTAAACACTCAAGTTTTTGACGCACATGGGTTCGATAAGTCTTATAACCACCTGACAAGATTATTGTTTGCCAGCCAATCTGTGCTAGAACCATAGCCATACTAGCAGAACGCTGACCACCACGCCAACAATATACTAAAGGAGAATAATCTTTCTCTTTATGAATGAAGTGTTGAGTTAAATGTTGAGCAATATTTTTGGCGACTAAAGCAGCGCCAATTTTACGAGCATTAAACGCTGACACTTGTTTATATGTGGTTCCCACCTCAGCACGTTCAGCATCATCTAGTACGGGCAAATTAATTGCACCAGGAATGCAATCTTGGGAAAACTCACTAGGAGAACGAACATCAATGATTTCACTGTAAGTTTTGTCCCAAGGGTTGTTGGTATATTTTAGTGAGGGTGGCATTTGTATCAATTACTATCTGGCACTATTTTGGCATTACCATAATTAGTTACCCGTGCCAAACTAATTTAACATTTTTTGGGGATGGATAAGAAATAAAAAGACTTGCTCCTTATTTGCACTAATCTTCAATATGATGAACTGCAAACTTGTGTAGAGGAAGAATAATTACGCAAGAAAAAGTCAAAAAGTATGAGAGGACTGTTGTCATTTTTAACATCATCAATAAAGATTCCAATTCTGGGGAAACTATCTTTTGGATAGCAAAAGCCATACAGTAAACCAGCCAATAAGAAAAACTCATTCTCAACAGAACAGTTTCTGTAGCTTCTAAATCATTATCATGCTGGTTCTGATTCCAAAGTAAAGCTAAACCGATAATACAAGCAATAAAAGAAATTGCCACTACTATATCGTGAACAATAAAATGGAGTAAATGCATGGTATAGTTATCCTGAAAGTTGACTTTTTCTGTTGCATATTCATTCTAGTTGGCTTTGTTGATTTACTGGTTCAATTCTTCAACTAACTTTGTAATTGACACTCCCAGCTTGAAGAGACTGGGATTTTCAGTTCGTCGTCGCGACTTGCTCAACTAGGCTTGCACCCTTACGGGTATCTCCTAAGCCCTTCGGGCAGGCTGCACCAACGGAGACGCTCCGCGTTAGCGTTAGCTCCCCTGTTAGCGTGCCTCTTACAGAGGAACTACGTTAACGCGCAGCGTGTCGCGAAAGCGACTCAGCTCTCCCGAAGGGAGCAAGGGGCACGTCAGTCACTCATGGGGGAGATCCCCAAGGCTGCGCTGCCTCACCAAGAAGAGTAGAGGCCGCGACTCCTTGAGCGTTACTTTGGGGATGCCCTCCCCTAGCTCTTGACCCTAGTTGATAAAAAAAGTGATCACTAGGGTATTTTTATTGATTTATTTACAGCATTATAGGGTTTTGTTAGCTTTATTTTTCCCTTGTAACCATATTTCCAAACTTACTAACAACCACAATTTGACACCATAACGTCCCCAAGTATCCCCCCGATAATCTAACCAACTACGAATAACAGATTGGTTTAGATAAGGAGAAATTTCTGCTTTACGACTTAACAATAAACTTCTAGCTTCCTTTTGCCAATATTTCCTAAATCCTAGCTGTACGGGAACCATCATCCCACTCTTAGGACGATTTATAATTATATCGGGGAGAATATCTCTAACTGCTTGTTTTAGCACCGCTTTTTCTTCCACACCAGCAAGTTTATATTGCGGTGGAATTTGCATACTTAATTCTACTATTCGCTTGTCAAATAAAGGAGATAAACCATGTAAACCCGCACCTTGGGTTAAGTTATTCACTTTAGTTAAAATGTGGTCAGCACCTTTAAATTTAATATTAATTGCCATCAATCGGTTCAGATAATTGATGTCAGAATTTAAATCACTATCAAAGACATGGGGAACTGTTTTTATTCTTTGCCAAATTTCTGGTTTGAATAACTGTGGTAAGTCAGCAGCACACTTTTGAAAGGAGGTTAAATATGCTGATAATGTATCTTGATTGCTAACCGAACCATATAAACTATTCATTAACATGGGTTGATTCTTTGGTCCCCCAAAGCAAGGGTCACCTCCTTCCCCATTTAAGATAATATCTACTTCTTTTTTGGCTAATCTTGCTAATAATAAATTTGGTACTGTAAGGGGGTCACCAATGGGGTCATCTAAATAGGTCATAGTCTCTGGTAGATATTCCCACATGTCCTTAAAGGTAATTTCTAAAATATGATGTTGAGTATGGCAATATTCCGCAACTAAACTGGAAAATTCTAACTCATTGGGACAGTCTTTACCAAAGTGGATCGAGTAAGTATGAACTGGTTGATTATGTAACTTTGCTGCAAGTGCAGTAATACAACTGGAGTCTAAGCCACCGGAAAGAAATATACCTACAGGTTGCTGATTGGGCAAATATTCTCGAACAATTCCATCTAATACATAATGCAGCTTTTCCCCATGCCATTCTAAAGGTTTCTCTGCTGCTTGAATATCTTCTTTAACTTGCCAATAACTTGTAACTTTCTCTTCTGGAAACTGTAAAATCTCTCCAGGACGAACTTCTTTAATATCTTGCCATAAAGTCTGTTTTCCAGGTACAAAAGCACAGCAAAGGTAATCCCGTAAAGCTACTAAATCTAACTCATGAGAACTATATGGTGCAAGACTTCTGATATCTGGGGAAATCCATCTCACAGCACCATTAGTAGTGTAGTAAAGAGTACGCGCACCTACACAGTCCCTCACACACCATAATTTTTGTTTTTCCCGCTCCCAAACCATTAGTGCAAACATCCCTAGCAGTAGCTTCAGACATTCACATCCCCACTTATCCCAAAGTTGAGCAATAATCTCCCATTCAGTACCCACAAATCTTGATGGTTCGATTCCCAATTTATGCAGTAACTCTACTTTGTTACTTAACCATACATCCCCAGTTACAACAAAATCTTCCCTGGGGCTGATTGCTATTTTCTGCTTATCTGATGAAATAATTACGCAATTCTCATCTCTAAATACTACATTTTTATTCAATGAATCTACTTCCCCCCACCCTACACACCAGTTTAGTTTGCAGTTGGTAGGAGAAATTGTTGATTTAGGGGTTGAAAATGGGTTGAATCGCATGGAAAATAGAAGCGTGGGAAGTTGGGGAATAATGAATAATTTATTTTTCTTTGTAACTTTGCGCCTTTGCCCTATTCAAAACTGAAACCAAACCCTGGTAAATTTACATCCTTGCCTGGATTATTACCTGAATGTTTGTCAGGATTTTCCACACTAGTTATGATTTTTTCAAATTCTTCTGTTCTCATTACATTTTTTAATCTTTTGATTAATTCTTCAGATTGGCGGAGTTCAGGAGATTGAATTTTATTTAAGTAGTATCTACCTAAACAACTATTTAATAAAGCTTCTTCTAATTTTTTTAAGTGAAAATGAGCTTCTCCTAAATAGGTAAAGTTTAGTCCTCTGAGGTATAAATCATCTTCTCTTTCACATATTTCTCTACTTTTTTCGAGATATTCTAGTGCAAGTTCAGGCTCTTCTAACACTAAATAGCTTTTTCCTACGTAATTATAACATCTAATTTTTAAGGGCAAACTTATCCAGTATTTATAATCTCCATAATTTGAATTTTCTAAGATATCCAAACCTTCAGAAATATGTTTGATGCCTTCTTCAATTATTGCTTGATTCTCTTCTATTTTTTGAGCCTTTAATATTTTAGTGTAACCTAAATTGATTAATCCATTGGATGCTTCTAATAATTTACCTGATTGCCTAGATTTGTCTAATATATCTAGGCTATACTGGATTGCTCCATCATAATTTTCTTGCCCAATGCTATTGTGAAACAGATAATTTAAATTAGCAATTTCACTGTTTTCATCTTCATTGATTTGGGCTATATCTAAAGCTTCTTGAGAACAATTATTCCCTACAGTATATTTTCCTTGAAGACTATAGTAATGAGATAGTAAGGTGAGGAGATTGCCTTTACATTGAGTTGATGGCAGGTTTTTTAAATATTCATTTATATAGTCTATATTATCTCGTAAAATATTTCCAGACAATGAAATTGTCACTCCATTATAAAGAGGAATTTCTTCCCGTTTGGATAAGGTTTCCAAGAGTTGCCAAGTCATTGTCATAAAAACTTGCTCTAATTGCTTAGAGTTATCTAAAATCTGGGTTTTAGCAGTTTTTAATCCTTGAGCTAACTCACAACATATTATGGCAAAACTTATCAGAGTTCTGTTAGCTAAAATTTTCCCTGATTTGGAATCAAAAACTTGTCTATCCAACCATTTGATTAATAATAATGGTAGATATTTTATAACTAAAATTAATTCAACCCATTCACTAATATCAATTTCTGAACATTGGGAAAATTCTTCAGCAGATTTATCATATTCCTGATTTACAAATAAGGCATTCCAGGGACTATTTATCTTCTCACTCCATAATTTCCAGGGAGATTGGTATTCAAAAAAGGATCCCTTATCTGTTATCCTCTCACTAGTTGTTCCTCCAATAGTTATATTACTAGCGAGAACATCTTTGTATTTAATCCAGTTTGTCAAATAAGGCTGAAGTGTTGATATTAAATTCAATCCCCGACTAAGACCTACATCAAAACTTTGCAATCTATCTACTGACTCTTTTTTTAATAATTCAGATAATAGTCTTATTTCCTCTAGTGTATGTGATTCTAGGGCTTTTGCGAATATTAAAATCTGTTCTTCCGGGTTATTAATAATATCTTGTAATAATTGACTAACTTTTTCGGTATTTGTTCTTGATTTCTGCCATTGTGTTGTGATTTTTTGTAGCAATCTAACATTTTTTAATTGCTTTTCTAGTTGAATTATTTTTCTTTCATCATATTTATTTTTCGCAATTCTTTTCTCAATGCTAGCAATTCTTTTTTTTAAGGACTCTTGAAATTCTTCTTCATTCCCAGGTTCTATACTAGATATTAGTTTATTTTTAATAGCATTTTCTGTTTGATATTGTTCTGATTTGATACCACTGAGTATTTCTTCAATTAATTTTGCAGATGGACTAATTGTAATTACTTCAGTTGATTTTTTTTGTGAATTTACAATCTTGGTGTAATTGATTTCTTCTTGTACTGGTAAGATAAAAGATTCTTGGATGATTTGTCGTTTCTTATACCGCTTAACAATATGGGCTAGACCAGTAATTTTTCGATCGCGTATTATATCTTCTAGAGCTTTTTCTAAGCACCACTTCTCTGTTTTATCGGCATGATTTTTATGAATATGCGTAACTAATCTTTTAGCCCTATCTAGTGTTGTTGATTGGTCAATTCCCTGAAGTAGATCCCAAAGTATATATCTAAGCTGTTCAACTTTGACATCTACGTGTTTATAGGGAATATGCTTCTTGGAAAATTGAGGTGAACTTGGGCGAGAATAGTTTTTTTTGTAATAAACGAAAACAATCACTAACATGGCAATTCCAAGGGCAATTAAGCCAAGGTTTCTCCAATTATCTAAGGAAGACGTTGTTTCATTTACAGGTAAGTTATTTGACTTTTCAACTGTTAGTTGCTGTGCTGTTAATCCTGTGGAATGTTGGTATGACAGTAGTGATTGGGTTTGTCCTGCAACTTTCTCTGGTGTATTTCCCAATAGTACTAATGCTATTGCTGTAGCGATTGACCAAAATACCAGTTTGAAGAGATGGTGGTTGGAATATTTGGGGGAGAGGTTTGGAGACATATGTTTCTAGTTCCTCACTCGGCTGGTAAATGCACGAAAAAATTTGCTCAATGGCTTTAATAGCTAGTATTTCAGCCTTTCCCTGGAGAATTACGGAAATGTTTGCAAAAGTTAATCAAATTTATTTGAGTGGACGCTTGTACACAACCTGCCTATGAAAATGCTTTGTGACTAACTCCTCAAGGGCGCACGCAATGCGCCCCTACAAACTCCGCGTTCTTAACCATTTTCAAGTCAGTCTCACTCTGCGAGAAGCCGCGCTTCGCGCGTCTACATGAACGTTTGTACACAACCAAATAGTTTATTAAAAACATAAAAAATAAGTATAAATAGGAGGTGTGCAAGATGTCTGTTTATTTACCCCAAGGCAGTTTGTAAAATCTCTCGATGCATCAAAGCTCCATCTACCAAGGAGCGAATTTTTTCTGAAGACAGGGGTTTGCCATTGGTATAATGCTCTACCCAAGTCTTACAAATAACATGGGGATCGTCTGGTAATGCGGCTAAATCCCAACCAGGCATATCTAAATCTTCCATCAGCCGATTTACCTTGGGATCATAACTCAGAGCAAAGCAGCGACAGCCTTCGCTAGCACCCATAATTAAACTGTGCAGACGCATCCCAATTGCCATATCTACTCCCCGAAATACACCTTTAAGTAATTGGGGTTCTTCTAGGGATATAATTTGACTATGCTCCGGGAGTGCTGATCGCATAATTTGAGCGATCGCTAAATCTTGGCTTTGTTGAAATGGTAACAGAATAATAAAACTGTCTGTGGCTTGTTGAAAATCCACCACAGCTTGTACTAAATTATTGAGGCGATCGCTCGTTAGTTGAGGATGATTACGTAATGTTATTGCTACCCTTGGTGTAGGTAAATTTTCTAATTCAGTCACGGGTTGACTAGCTAAAGCCCAAACAGGGTCGGGTGCCAGGATATGGGGAATATCCCACTGTGATAGTAAAGCAGATGAAATGCGATCGCGCACACTAATTTTACTACACCCAGTAAAACATTGTCTTGCCAACCAACGGGTAGAATTGCGTTTCACTGGACCAATTCCCTGGGCCCAAGCAATGGTTTTCAGCCCCATTTTCTGCGCCGTTGCCATCATCATCCCGTAGTAAAATGGACTCACTGCACTAGTTGCATCTTGAATTAAACTCCCTCCTCCCCAAATTAGAGCATCACAGGAGCGTAAAGCTTGCACTATAGATGACAACTGCATCCGTTCCCAGGCTTCCACACCATAATGCTGCTGAGTTACCTGGGGATTGCCAGAAAGCACCACAGGCGTTACCGATGGTGGTAGCATTTGCAATAGAGTTGCCAACAAAGCCTCATCACCGCCATTTCCCTTGCCATAATAACCAGACAATAACGCCCGCATAGCCATTTTAGATTTTAGATTTTAGATTTTGAATTTTGGATTATTCACCTTGTTGAAGATAATGTCTACTATTTGTAGAGATATCGAGCAGGAATATTTTATGAATATTTTATGAATCATATCTCATAAGCTGTTAAGCGTCTAAATTGTATACATCAAGCGGGCAAGACTTCGGCGTGAGCTCAGACGTTCGGCTCCGCTCAGTCGAGCCGTCGAACGCTGCCCGCACTACAATTACCTGATTTTTTGCTTTATACAATTTAGCTACGTATTAACTTAACCAGCTGACAGCTAAGAACTAACAACTGACAACTGACAACTGACAACTGAAATTATGCACGCTCTTTCAATTCCCACCTGGATTATTCACGTTTCTAGCGTTATTGAGTGGATTGTCGCCATTTGGTTAATTTGGGACTATGGTGAACTCACCAACAACCGCAGATGGTGGGCATTGTCCTTGGCCATGTTACCAGCTGGTATTAGTGCTATGTGTGCTTGCACTTGGCATTATTTCGATAATCCTACATCCCTGGAATGGTTAGTAACCCTACAAGCTACCATGACCCTAGTGGGTAATTTTACCCTGTGGGGAGCCGCCTTTTGGATTTGGCGTTCTAATCCAGCAGAAACCACAGATAATCCTGTCTCCCAACCAGTTATTCAATCGAAGCAATGATTTCTAAAGATACCCTATTTGCCCTTTCCTTATTTCCTTACCTGGGTTTCTTGTGGTTTATTAGTCGAGTGCCACAAATGCCACGTTTAGCACTATATGGATTTTACGGCACCCTCGTGTTTGTGGGTGTCACCATTCCCGCCGGAATTTATGCCAAAGTTACTTATGGTCAATCCTTAGCAAATGTGGATTGGCTACATGGGGGAGCGGAAGTTTTTTTAACCCTTGCCAACATCCTGATTGTTTTAGGTTTCCGTCAAGCGGTAAAACAATTAAAGGTGAAAAATTGATTATCAACTAAGCTAAGTTAAAAGTTAAAAGTTAAAAGTTAAAAGAGAACCCCATCAATTAATTTCCAGAGTAGTTAGTTCTTGGAGCTTCCTTAAGTATATTAACTGGGAATAAATTGTATTAATTGAGATAATTGCTGCAATAAATCTGGCAGTTTCTACTTTCTTCTTTCTTTTGCCTTTTATCCTTTAACTTTTAACTTAAAAGATAGTCAAACCCATTTAAACATGAGGATAAGATTAGATGGAAGTTATTCCAGCCATTGATTTACTGTCAGGTCGTTGTGTGCGACTATACCAGGGAGATTATGAACAATCACAAGTTTTTAATGAAAATCCCGTAGAAGTAGCTAAACAGTGGGAAGAACAGGGTGCTACCAGACTCCATGTGGTGGATTTAGACGGGGCGAAGGCAGGTAAAATAGTTAACCTAGAAGCCATTGCAGCCATTGTTGCAGCTATATCCATACCAGTGGAAGTAGGGGGTGGACTGCGATCGCTTGATAGTGTACAACAGTTATTAAACTTAGGGGTAAGGTGGGCCATTTTAGGCACAGTTGCTGTGGAACAACCGGAACTAGTACAACAGCTCTGCCAACAATTCCCAGAACAAATCATCATTGGTATTGATGCTCGCAATGGTAAAGTTGCTACCCGTGGTTGGTTAGAAACCTCAGAGGTGCTTGCTACCCAACTAGCAACACAAATGCAGGAATTGGGAGCAGCCGCAGTCATTTATACCGATATTCACCGGGATGGAACCCTCTCAGGACCAAATTTAGATGCTTTGCGGGAAATGGCTGGAGCCATTAATATTCCCGTCATTGCTTCTGGTGGTATGAGTTCTGTCACCGACTTGTTGAGTTTATTAGCTTTAGAACCCCAAGGAGTAACTGGTGCGATTATTGGTCGTGCCTTGTATACTGGTGATATCTCCCTAAGTGAAGCATTACGAGCTGTAGGTCCAGGACGTATTCAAGATATTCCTCCCAATTTAGATTTTTCTTCTTTTGCCTGAGTTTACTCCCTTCGGTGGTGTAAGATTAGCTATCTTTTTTCTCCTTGTCCTTCGTGTCTACCCTGCACCGAAGCCACTGTGCGTCTAGTGTTCCACCACATTAATTATGATGGGTTGGATAATGAACCGCAAAGGCGCATTAGACACGAAGTGGCTTCCCGAAGGGTAGAGCGCGAAGAAAGAGAAGGAGAAGATAAGTATAGAACTTGGTTTACCTAATCTCCGACTCTGTGTAAAGCCATACTTTGCTAACCCCAGCAGTTCTGATGCCTTCAACAAAAGGTATTTGTTGGAACAGTTCTTTTTCCAACAAATGCCTACCACTGTTAACTTTCATTTTAAGTTGACCAAAAAATAAAAGGATACAAGCCCCCGGATTTATCCGTGGAAAGGAAAAAAGTGTTTTCCTTATTTCAAGCCCCTCGATTTATCGATGGGGTAACTGATAAATGATAACTGATAACTGATAACTGAAATGACACCAATGGGAGTAACCCAACCCCTACTTGCAACAATTATCACAATGTCCACAATGCCAATTCTCTGCTTCTTTACCAAACCCAAAAGCGTTTAACAAAAATTGCCACCGGCATTTTTTCGTATTTAAGTATTGATTCATTTGTTGAGCAGCATCGAGCTGCTTTTTTTGTGACTTTCGTTTCTGGGGAAGTACAGCATAATGGAAGGGATCGAGCCATTTTAGTTGTCCATTACTGTGTAGAAGAGAAAGAGCATTAGCAGCATGGGGAAATTCTTTCACAACTGCTGTGATTTCTCCTTGGGATGGTATCTTTTTGATTAGTTTCTGCGCTTCTAGTTGTTGCTGTTGCATTCTATCTAGAAAAAATCTTTGCCTTTGTTTATCTTCCGGAGCCAACCATCCCGTAGGTTCGCTAATCAAAGTTAATGCCTCGGCTTTTTCTCCATCTCTCCCCCCACGTCCAATTTCCTGCACATATTCAGATAACAATAAAGGAGCTTGAAAGTGGATAATCCAACGGCAATTTGGCTTATCTATCCCCATGCCAAAGGCTGAAGTACAAATCACAAAGGGTATTTTCCCCTCCAGCCATTCAGCTTCAATCCGACGACGTAATTCTCCACCCAATCCCCCATGATAAGCTGCTGTGGTATAACCCATCCCGCACAGCATTGCCGCTAAATTCTCACCATCCCTGCGGCTACGGACATAAACCAATCCCGGCTTTTGTGGTCTGTCTTGAATAAATTTGCATAATTGTTGTTTACGACCCCTTGGTGTCCAAACTATGCGTACCTGGGGGCAAATATTTTGGCGATAGGGATTGAGACGAAATATTTTTGGTTTTTGTAATTGTAAAGTAGTTTGAATGATTTGTTGAGCTGTGGGATCGGCTGTGGCGGTAAAGGCTGCGATCGCTATTTTTGTCCCTGATGGTTTAGACTTTAATAATGCTGGTCTTACTGCCCCCAATCTGCGGTAAGCTGGTCGAAATGTATCGCCCCATTGCACTAAACAATGGGCTTCATCGAGAATTAAACCATTAATTACCAGTTGCGGTTGACATAATCTCTCCCATACCGGGGGACTGAGTAAAGTTTCTGGGGATAAATACAACAATCTCAATTGTTGCCTTTCTAAGGCTTGTAAAGTCATCCGCCTTTGTTTGGTAGGCAATTCACTATGTAATAGTGCTGCTTTCAGTTGACGTTGACGCAACTCCTGGACTTGGTTCTCCATCAATGCTACTAATGGAGACACTACCAGGGTTAATCCAGTTTGTAATAGGGCTGGTAGTTGAAAACAAATAGACTTGCCCCCACCCGTGGGCATAATAATTAATGCATCTTTCTTTGCCAGCAAACTGTGAATAATTTCTCCTTGGGGTGGACGGAAGTTTTCATAACCCCAAATTTGTTTTAAAGCACTGCGGGCTTGCGTCCAAGATGTTGTGGCAAGATGATTCATAGCTAGGTGGGTATTGATTCACGAATATATCCCCTAGTAACTGGTAAACGGTTCAGTAGTTATATCCATAGTTGTTGGTTATCTGATAACTTGCACCAACTCCGATAACAGGAGGCGGAGCCTCCTTTCCCCTAGTTACCAGGCTGAGTCTGGTAACTACTCCCTTCCCGCCAGAAGAATACCGATTTAATAAACCGCAAAGACACGAAGGACACGAAGAAAGAAGATAAAGAAGATAGGTAATCTTACACCACCGAAGGGAGTAGTGGTCTGTCCCATTAGTTCTGCTCCTATCCCGCCCAAAGATGATTGAGAAAAAAACCGCAGAGGCACAGAGAACGCAGAGTCAAGAGAGATGGAGGAGATAAGTAGGGTCTCCACAAAAATTATTTTTCACAATACTTGACATTTTTCCAGGTTTTACTGTTATAATCTTTTCTAGTCTACACGTTGGGGTGTAGCCAAGTGGTAAGGCAGCGGGTTTTGGTTCCGCCATTCCTAGGTTCGAATCCTAGCACCCCAGTTGGAAAACTATTAATAACGAGCAATCAGTGTTTGCGATTGTTTCCTTGTTTAGCAATGACTTTGCTTACTTTGTTTGTGCGTAAGTCCTGGGTAAATAGCATCCGGGTGAGCTAAAAAGACTGTGGTCAAAGCGTTTCTCTATCTGGTGAGGTATAGTGCTACGCGCAAGTCACGCATTTTACTGCTCATAGGTTTCAGTATTCAACAATGTCCTAACTTATAGCATTACGCAATTAGGTTAGGACATTTTCACAAATTCGGGTGAGGTGGGCACGGCATCAGTCAGCTTACAACCTATGGAAGAATATTGTAGGTGCCGTGCCCCTACAGATGCATAATAGATTTTTTGGTATTCCCTTTGAACGGAAAACTCCAGTTCTCAATCTGGATGAGGTTTAAAATGTGTCCTAGCCTAAAACCCTAGGGCTATAATTGCGTAGTACTATATTGAGTAGCGTTTCCCTTTTTCCCTGAACTAACAATTAGTGAGAACCGCTATATTACTTATTACTTATTACTTATTACTTATTTTGATCGCATCCAAGGCGGTGTCAGGGAAATCACTAAATACTCCATCAATTCCTAGCTGGAAAAATTCTTCGTACTCACCTTGAGGATTTCCTTGAAAATCCAGGGGTAAAAATACATCTTCATTGCGAAATGTCCACACATGAACTAGTAAATTAACTGCATGAGCATCAGTGACTAAAGATGTGGGTGGCAGTAATTTATCGTTAGTATCTCTGGGTACAAGTAAGTTTTTATGAATGCCAATAGCTGTGGCATATTTGCTAATTTCCTGCAATCCTTCTACTGTTGTTAAATCTCTATAACTGCGAGGATCTCCACTATTTACAAAATCGTATGGTTTACTATCAAGATTTAGTAATTGTACTAGAGGTAAATTAGTTAAACTAGATAATTTTTGTAAATTACTAACCTCAAAAGACTGAATAAAAATAGGTGCTTGTTCTCCCTGATAGTTATTATTATGTAACGTTTCCACAAGAGCTTCTTCTAAAGGTAAACCTATATTGTGGAAATATGTAGGGTATTTTGTCTCTGGATAAATACCAATTTCATATCCCTTTTCTAGACTTTTAATTTTGACTAAATTAATAATTTCTTGCAAAGTAGGAATTGAGTACAAATCATCATAAACTTGATTTTGATGACGAATCTGTGGAATTCTCTCCCTTGCCTTCAATTTTTTGATTTCTGCCAAGGTAAAATCTTCAGTAAACCAGCCATTTTTCAGGGTTCCATCTATATTTTTTTTAGTTTGGCGATCGCTAAATTCTGGATGTAGAGAAACATCGGTAGTGGCAGATATTTCATTTTCATGACGGGCAATCAAAATACCATCTTTTGTTGTTACTAAATCTGGCTCAATAAAATCTGCACCCATTTCAATAGCTAACTCGTAGGCTCCTAAAGTATGCTCTGGACGATAACCACTAGCACCTCTATGGGCAATAATAATTGGCTTTTTTTTATTCTGCTTTTTCATGGTATATAAATTATTTACCTACTAATAATAAGACAAACTACTATAATTGACTCTCTTGAATATATATCAAAATAAAATATAGGAATTCGGTTTGATTATTGAATAAAATTAGGTATTTGTAGGGTGCATTATGACTTTAGTCTTTAGCGTGCCTTTTACAGAGGAACTATGTTAACGCACAGCGTGTGCTACTCTTACGAGAAGCCGCCTAACGGTGTCTAATGTACTGAGCCATGCCCGTTCCGTTAGGGTTCGCGTAGCCTTGCCGCAGACTAGCCACCCCTTCAGGGTTAGGGCTATACATACGCACCAAAACCATTGCAGCATGTTGCCGTCTCTCACCGAGTACATACCCTACGTATTTTAAGCACAAGCGCAGGCTACGCCAACAAAAATCAAATAGTAATCCTATACATCCATCTACTGTCATAGATTCTGTGAAGATTTACCCAATTAGAAATTATTTAGTGTAGGATATATCCACTCATGGGACTTAACAGTTAAATACTCATTTCCAATAGTCACTTTCTATGATGCGACTCTTACCTTTATTCTTAATTAATTTTTTACTAATTCTCACCACAGGATGCAGTCAAAAGTATCCTGTTGCAAATAATTATACTTCTGAACCAACCATATCTTCTATCCGGTTGTCACAAAATTCTATATCCACTAAAAATAATACTATTTCTACAAAAACACTCACACCCAAACCAATTCGGATTAATATTAACAACTTACCCAAACCCTTTAGCTCAACTAGTGTTTCTAAACCACCCCAAGTATTACCTATTCCCACCAATCCTACCTTGCGATTACCATCAGGTTTTGTTATCAACGTATTTGCAGAGGGTTTGGATGCTCCCCGGTGGTTGGCTTTAACTCCTAGTGGGGATGTGCTAGTAACGGAAACTAGACAAAACAGAATTAGTTTATTACGGGATAGCAATGGTGATGGTGTTGCTGATGAGAAAAAAACTTTTGCAACTGCGATAAATGGATTAAATATTCCTTTTGGAATGGCTTTTGGTAAAAATCATTTTTTCTTGGGTAATACCAATGCTGTTTTACGCTTTCCTTATACCAAGGGTCAACAGCAATTAAGTGGTAAGGGAGAAAAAATTGCCACTCTTCCTGGTGGTGGTTATAACCAACATTGGACGCGGAATGTATTGGTATCGCCAGATGGTCAAAAGTTATACGTGTCCATTGGCTCTCGTAGTAATGTGGATGAAGAATCTTTACCAAGAGCCTCTGTACAACAAATGAACCTAGATGGCTCTCAAAACAAGACTTTTGCTTTTGGTTTGCGTAACCCGGTGGGGATGGATTTTCACCCCATAACAAAGGAACTTTATACCACGGTAAACGAACGGGATGGTATGGGTGATGATTTAGTACCCGATTATCTGACACGCATCCGTCAAGGGGAGTTTTACGGTTGGCCCTATGCTTATCTTCAACCCAGCAATCTCGATCCTCGACAAATGATTGGTGGTAAAAGCAAACGTCCCGACTTAGCTGCCAAGACTAGAACTCCAGATGTGTTGTTTCAAGCTCATTCGGCAGCCTTAGGTTTGCAATTTTACAACGGTAATAGCTTTCCGAAAAAGTACCATAATGGTGCTTTTGTGGCTTTACGTGGTTCTTGGAACCGCGATCACGGCACTGGCTACAAGATTATTTTTGTACCTTTTAATGCTAAAGTAAGACCGCAAAATTACTATGAAGACTTTCTTGATGGTTTTTTGGTCGATCCTTCTCAACCCGCCACCTGGGGTCGTCCTGTAGGTTTGTTAGTATTGCCTGATGGTAGTTTGATTTTTACCGAAGAAAGTAATAACCGGATTTATCGAATTCAGTATGGTCAGCCTACACCGTAATCTTGGATTCGGTGTAGGTAGTTTACATCTGAGTCCAGTTCTCATCGAGAACTATCTTCAGGAGAATTAGAAACTGGTTTTGTTTTCCCTGTTTCTTCGATTTTTTTGATGTCAGTTGTGTTAATCTGAAGAATATCTTCGCGCTTATAAGCTTCTGGATTAACTAAAATTTGTGTTTCTTTGTCCATCTTGCGCCTTCCTTCTTCAAAGAATCTTTCGGCTGCTGTTGGTGAAAACAAACCATTTAAGACGGACTGATTGAGATTAGGTAAAGTATTTTGTGCTTTAGCAGTAACTATCGTACCAAGAATTACTAATGCGATCGCTAAAGATGTACAGAAAAAAGAAACAAAGTGTAGAGTATTAGTTTTCATGTTGCCCTACCATTATTATGGAATGGCCTTTCTACCTCTATTGTAACAACTATTTCTGATACCAATTCTATGAACCTATCCCACTATTCTAAAAATGCTTATTTGCTTAAGTAAAATTTTCCTGAAAAGCTTGATTTTTCGTTTTTATCTTTAACAATATTTGGGCTTTTCAGCAAAAATATTATTAGTGGGATAGGTTCATGTAAAGTTGCGCCAAATAGAAAAAATACGTAGGGGAGCCAGCGCTGTTGGCGGGTTTCCCGACATAAGGCGACTGGCGTTGTGTTGTCGCGCAGCGCAACGCACCAAATTTAAACAAGGGGAGTATATCAAATGTTGGGGGATCTTAACCGAAATAAACCTGTTTATCCTCCCTAACCCTCCTTACAAAGAAGGGAACTGAAGATAAAGTTGCACATCGCGTGAACAAAGAAAAATTGCAGTCAATCGCAAATCTAAAATCCAAAACTCAAAATCGAATGACTTCCGATTGATGCTCAACAGTACTAGTCTTCAAGAAACCATCCTTCTTCCTCAAGGGTTTCTACTAATTGTAATCCTCTAGGATCGCCAACATTCAAGATAGCAGCTTTTGCATCTTCTCTCACACCCAAGTCTTTATCTTCGGCAAAGGCTTGAATTATGGCATCAATGGCAGCACCGTAAACAACATTGGATGGTAATTCCCGACATAATTGCCCAATTGTCCAAGCGCAATTACTACGTACTGCGGCAATGGGGTCCTTTAGTAAGGCTTCTATTAGTGCTGGAATAGCTCCTACCACAGTCTCGTAGCCCACATCAGCCATTTGAGCCAAGGAACTAGCAGCCCATAACCGGACTGCGGATATATCGGTTTTTAAAGCATCTATGAGGGGTTCTAAGCAACGGCGATCGCGGCAGTTTCCTAATGCCCATACTACACCCTTACGCACATAACCATTCCAATCTTGGTTCAGTTGAGCAATCAGTGGTTCTACCGCATCTGGGCTAGGGTTGCGTCCTATACCATAAGCAGCACTAACCCGTACTAAGGCACAAGTATCTGTCAGTAAACGAATCAGATGGGGGATAGCCCGTGCATCTTCAATGTCACAAAAAGCACGCGCCGCCAACATCCTTTGTTGGGGTTGGGGGTCTGCTAATAAAGCTAACATCTCCTCTGGATCGGGTCTGACCACCTCTGCATCGGCAGTCAGTGGTTCTATCTCATCTAGAGGATCTAAAGGCTCTTCTAGCCCAATTTCAGCATCTAATAAGCTTAGTTCTTCTTCGTCATACATACTTGTTTTTTTGTAATTCCCAATTGGGATTAATAAATTAATATATAAACCCCCAACAAGTGAAAGCCTAATTTACAGTCAGTTATCATAATACACTTCCCCCGTACTATTTGTAGTTGGCAAATAGCAAATGAGATGATGGTTGTTAGTTGTTAGTTGTTAGTTGTTAGTTGTTAGTCCTTCCCTCCTTCCCTCCTACTCTACGAGAAGCCACTTCGTGTCTACACTCCATCACTCCCTCACTCCCCACACTTCCCTGCCCTCTCTTCAAGATTTAGGATTGTAGCGGTTTAAGCATCCACAGGGATTGGGTATGATAACCAAATTTTTGATACAGTTTTAGTGCTGCTGTACTAGTTTGAAATACTTGTAATCCAATTTGGCGATCGCCTCTTGTCTTTGCCCAGGATTCTAAATTGTCCATTAGGGCTGTGGCAAGCCCTTGTCGTCGATATTCTGGGGAAACGTAAAGTAAAAAAACATGAGTGTAGCGATCGCCATATACTTGGTCAATAGCGTTACCAGCCCACAAACAACCTACTGGGGTTCCTAATACAGTTTCGTGTTTAGGGTTATTCTCTAAAAAATCTACCCACCATAAAGGCGTTTCTGGAGACAGGTATTGCTCAACTGTTTTTTGTAGATGGGAAAAATCTTGCCCTGGAAATAGTTCACCATAAGTCCTTTGCATGAACTTCAATAGCAGGGCTTTATCTAGGGTAGAACCACGGCGAATATGGTAGTTAGCAGGTAAATTCAATGGAAAGAGGGAGTGTGGGGAGTTCGGAGTTCGGAGTTCGGAGTTCGGAGTTCGGAGTGAAAGAGGGAAGGAGTGATGAATTCAAGACTGTCAACTGTCAACTAACAACTGAACCATCAACCACCATCTAACAACTGTCAACTAACAACTAACAACTAACAACTATCAACTATCAACTATCAACTGATAACTGTTCACTGGTAATTGGAGCTGGTGCTGCCATATCTGAAGGTAAAAAGATACGGGCACTGACTGCCACTAGGGCGACTAAAAATGTCAGTACCACAAGTAGGGGGATGATATATTGTCGAAATATAGCCATGTTTTAGATTGCTAGCAATGGGTTATCAATTAATAATTGCATTGTCCCAATTTATTTTATCACTCCTTCCCGACGGGCGGGGAAACCCCGCCCCTACTCCTTCCCTCCGTCACTCCCTCACTCCCTCACTCCCTCACTCCTCCCCTCCTCCCCTCCTCCTTACCGTCGATCGCGTTCCAAGTCAGCAATAGCTCTTTCCCAATACCAATTTTCTGGCATTGCCGGATATTCCTGCTTTAATTTGGCAATTAATCTCTCAGCAGCATCTATATCTCCTGCTAACAAACTGACCAACTTGTTTTCTAAGCTGGGGTTAATTGCTTTGGGAGGTGGGCTATTGGGTATATTGGAAATTACTCCACTTGGCTGAGATTGAGATTGGTTACCAGATGGGTTACCACTGGCAGATGCAGGGGACTGGGATTGTTGTTTTCTCAAATCCCAAAATAAGGCATAGTAAACTATGGCAAAAATGACAATCAGGCTAAATGTACCTAAAAATGTGAGCAAATTTAAGGGTAAGAAGCCTAAAACTAGCTGAGAGATAACATAACCTAGTAATAGACCAGTAATAAAAAGAATAAATGTTGCTGTAGGAATAACTACTTTGTGTCCCATAAGTCCTGTTCTTCATCTATAAGTCCTGGTCTTGTAACTGCTAATGGTCGTTGGTTCCAAGGAGCAAAAAATGGCAATAAAAGTATCCCTGGTACAGCAGCAAAAATACTGATCACAAAAAACATTGGCCAACCAGTACTTTTGGCTAATACACCAGCGGGAGCTACCAAGATATCTCGGCTCACAGCCATGAAGCTAGAAAGTAAAGCATACTGGGTGGCAGAAAAACGCTGGTTACATAAATTCATTAAAAAGGCAACAAATGCGGCCGTTCCTAAACCAGCACAGAAGTTTTCAATGTTAATTGTCAACACCAAAAACTGGTAATTTTTGCCAATATTTGCCAGTATCAGGTATGCTAAATTACTTGCTGCTTGTAAAGCTCCAAACACCCATAGAGAACGATTCAAGCCAATTTTACTTAAGAATGCTCCCCCTGCCAGAGTGCCAACAATTGTAGCAATTAGACCCATACCACCCTGAATCGCGCCAATATCGGTTTGAGTAAACCCTGTTTGCAGCAAAAAGGGTGTGGACATATTGTTTACTAATGCATCGCCCAGTTTGTAAAGGACGATGAATACCAAAATTAAAAAGGCTTGGACAACACCCCGGCGTTGAAAAAATTCTCCAAAGGGTAATACCACCGCTTCTGCTAGGGAGGCTGGAGGATTTACTGACTTTGGTTCTGGTGCAAATAGGGTAGCTAGAATACCAATGACCATGCACCCGGCCATTAAGAGGTAAACTGATGACCAAGGTATTTTATCGGCTAATATCAATGCTAATGCACCAGTAAACAGCAGTGCCACCCGGTAACCCAAGACAAAAATTGCTGCACCAGCACCCATTTCCAATTGTTCTAGCACGTCGGTACGGTAAGCGTCAGCAACGATATCTTGAGTAGCACTGAAAAATGCAACAGCTAGGGCATTAATAGCTAATAATTGTAATGCTTGTTTTGGTTGTTGCAAACTCATACAGGCGATGGCTAGCAACAAACCTACTTGAATGGCAATTAGCCAACCCCGGCGCCTACCTAAAAATGGTAGCGCGAATCGATCTAATAATGGAGACCAGAGAAATTTTAAGGAGTAAGGTACACCCACCAAGCTAAACAATCCAATGGCTGACAAATCAACTTTTTCGACAGTCATCCAGGCTTGTAATGTCTTGCTAGTCAAGAACAATGGCAAACCAGATGAGAAACCAATGAATAGTAGAGCCGCCATTTTCCGACTGCGGAAAACTTGCAGTAGGGATTGGATCGTATTCACTGTGTTTGGGCTACTCCTTATCTATGGTAAATTGCAGCTATCTTGACATAATTATGGTGCCATTTCACGCCAAGATGCCGAAAAATTTACTTCTCGAAGATTGGGGAGTGAAGGAGTGAAGGAGTGAAGGAGTGAAAGAATTAAACTGTCAACCGTCAACTGTCAACCGTCAACTGTCAACCACCAACTAACAACCAACAACTAACAACTGTCACTCCTTCACCCTCCAAACAGAGTGTCCCTTAATTTCCACTCCATGTTCTTCCAGACAGTTTGTCCAACCATTAAGAGTACCAATCTCGCTTTTATTCTCAAACAAACCGAATTTTTCTTCCTGTTGGGTGAGTTGAGCAAACTCTTCCCGTAATGGATAGTCTGAGGTAACGAATGTTTCCTTCCGATGCAAAATAGGCGGATTGGCTCTTCGGGAATAATCGCGGTGAGTTACTTTCCGTGTTTGTAGGTCAATACTGATACTTGCATTCAATGGTGGATGGGCTTCAGTGTCGAAATCTGGATAAAATAAATAGGATATCCGCATTTCATCGGTATAAAATTTGATTAATGTTGCTCCATCAACCCTACCTATGCTGCGACTGGCACAACCTTCATAAATACGTAATAAAGGGTTGAGGGCTTGTAGTGCGGCAACATGAATGTAAAGTGCGCCACGGGTACGTTTGCCAATCTTACTTTTGTCGCAGGCATTCTTTACTACCCCTGGTTGACCCAAACTAAACAATTTTTGGTCAGCGACTTCACAAGCATCATCATAGCTACCAAAAAAGGCTTTGATGTCTTGGCGCATTTCTGGAGCTAGTTGATAAAATCTGGGACGTTGCTCAAAGTGAGTCAAAGCCAGATATACTTGAATATCAAGGGAACGACGGTAAGCGATCGCATCCCACTCTTCTTCATCTGTAGCTTGTAATACCACGGCAAAGGCACGGCGGAAACTACCAAATTCACTCAGTAGTAGTTGTCCGTTCTCTAATTCTCCTTTTACTGGTAATCTGCCTCGCTTAGTATAAAATACCATCAGTGGTTCCAGCATTTCTTGATAGTCTTCAAACCGTTGTGTTAGTAGGCGAACTTTTGGAGTTGCAGTACTGGAGAAAAAACGGATAGCTCTGTATGACTCTTTTTCGGCTTCATCCCGAAACACAAAATAAATACCCAATGCCACTGGTACAGCATCTACATTCAGGGTGTCATCAATGTATTTTTTCAGTTCTTCTTGTTCGTAATATTTCTGAAACGTATTGCGCCGGGTAACAATACCATCACCATAGGCAATTTGAGTTTTACTAGGGGCATTAATTAGGACTTGGGCTGATACTATTAATACTTTGCCTGTTAGTTTCCACGCAGATATGAGTGCTTGACGGCGTTCCTCTAGGTTTTCAATTACATTGAGAACATAACCTAAATTGACTATATCGGCTGCAATACAGGGCATATCGGCATAGTAATAAGGGTCCCAGCCTGCACTGGTATAACCTAAATTTTTTACCCTCTGAACATCCCCACCATGTCCGCATCCATAATCAAAAAACGTGGTATCTTTATTTAAGATTTCCCATTCTATAGCTAATCGCACTGGTCGAGATAAATCAGTGCGAAACATTGCCGCCTTATGACGTTCGATTTCTAGATAACTCTCAGACATCGGCACAAAATGGATGTGAGGTCAAATAATAAGTAATAAGTAATAAGTAATAAGTAATAAGTATTTTGGCTCCTCGATTCATCGGTGGGGAAATAATTCTAAATTCTGCATTCTAAATTCTGCATTCTAAATTCCCCCTAATATTGTTTCAATTTTTGGTCGCTAATTCAATCAAGTCTTCAATTTTCTTGATATTTGGATCCCCTGCGAGGTATCCAATTCCCCGGTGTAGGTGTAAGCGAAATTGAGTAGCGAGGGTTTCTTTATCGGTACCGCAGCCATCATTGTAGCAGCGTTGTTTGAGGGCAAGAATGAGGATATCAGACATTTCCCCACCAAAGACGCGCCATGTCATTTCCAGGTTACTATCTTGGGGTATGGGTACGAGTGAAGGGGGAGTTACTTCAGCCAAGGAACGACAAAGTGCCCACCGACATAAGATGTTCCATTGGTCGATTTTGGTTTGGCGTTTGAGTTTCATTAGTTGCTCTTTGGCTGTTTGGGAAAGGCGAATGCGTTCTAGCGGTGCTTCCATTGTTTTAATTCGTAATTTGTAATTCGTAATTCGTAATTAAATTGAGGGGTAAACCAAGTTCTAGACTTGTCTTCTCCTTCTTCGCGTACTTCGTGTCTAATGCGGTTTATTCCTCTTCTCATCAGAATTAATGGGACAAAGCAGTAGATTAAGTAATATGTAAATCTATCTAATTACCCTCTAGCGAGTAGGGGTGCTGCCGAGAGTAAGGTTTTGGTATAAGGATGTTGGGGTTGGGCAAAAATCTGCTTAGTAGGACCAATTTCCACAATTTTACCCCCATTCATCACCGCGATGCGATCGCACAAAAATCTGGCTAACCACAAATCATGGGTAATAAACAAATAGGTTAAATCAAATTCCTGCTTTAACTCCAACATCAAATCCAATACCTGGGACTGGACGCTAGCATCTAACATACTCACAGGTTCGTCACATATTACTAGTTTAGGACGAGTAATCAAAGCACGGGCGATCGCAATCCGTTGTTGTTGTCCTCCGGATAATTCCCCAGGATAACGTTGATAATACATTTGTGCGGGTTTTAAACCCACCAGTTCTAACATGGATAATGCTTGTTGTTTGGCTTTCTCTGGGGTAGCCATGCGGTGAATTAGTAAGGGATCGGCAATACTTTTACCCACCGTCATGGCTGGATTGAGACAGGCATGGGGATCTTGAAATACCATTTGTATTTGTCGCCGGTGCTGGCGCATTTGTTGCCGCGACAGTAAGGTTAACTCCTCCCCCAAAAACTCTACTGTACCGGCGGAGGGAGGAATTAATTGCAAGATGGTGCGGGAAAGGGTGCTTTTACCACAACCAGACTCCCCAACTAATCCCAAAATCTCCCCAGGATAAAGTTCCAAATTAATCCCATCTACGGCTTTAATTGTTTGACCTTTACCTTTAAACAGTCGCTCAATCAAGTTAGGCTCAATGGTATAATAATGCTTCAGTTTTTCTACCTTGAGTAAAGGTAAGATTTTTTCCCCCTTAACTTCCCCTATCTCTGCATCCTTACCCTCCACCCCTTGAATATGTAAAGCTGCTTCTAGGAGCGATCGGGTATACTCATGTTGGGGATGACTAAAAACAGCCTGGGAATCACCCATTTCTACCAGTTTGCCATTATACATAACCCCGATGTGATCGCAATACTCTGCTACCATCGCTAAATCGTGGGAAATCAACAGCAATGCCATATTTTCTTCCGCACACAACCTAGTTAATTCCCCTAGTATCTGAGCAGAAACCGTCACATCCAAACTCGTAGTAGGTTCATCCGCCACAATCATCTTCGGATTCAACAGCAAAGCCAAAGCAATCGCTACCCGTTGTCGCATTCCTCCACTAAACTCATGGGGATATTGATTCCAGCGTGACGCAGGAATATTCACCTTTGCTAAAGTTGCAACAGCTTTTTCCTTCACTTTCTTGGTTGATAAACCCGGTGAGTGAGCCTTGAGAGTTTCCAGACAGTGGTTCCCAATGGTCATCAAGGGATCGAGGCGCGTCATCGGATCTTGAAATACCAAAGCCACCGCTTCTCCCCGAAATTGGCGCATTTGTTCGGGATTCATCTCAAATACAGGTTTACCCTGAAAAGTTACCCTTCCTTCCACGGTACTCGACGTTGGTAACAACCGCATTGCAGCTCTTCCCAAGGTGGATTTACCACAGCCAGACTCCCCTACCAACCCCATCCTTTCTCCTGGTTGTAAAGAAAAGGTGACATCATCAACCGCCCATTGTGGTTGTTCGCCTGGAGGATAAGGATAAGCAACCCGTAGATTTTCAATACTAAATAAGGCTTCACCCATATTTGGTTGTTAATTGTTTTTGACACTCTCCTGCCTAAAGGCGAGGAGATTCTTGGTTCAACGAGTCCACTTAAACTAGACCCCTTGCGGTATCTAGCAAGCGAGGTGGTTCTCTCACGCCAGTTGCTTCAAGTCGGCAAAGCCGCCCAACGCACTGGCTCCCCAAGCGTTGACTTTCCGAGTGCCCCTCGGTAGTTGGATTGCTCCAAAATTTGTTTGACTTAAATTCTGTGTCGTCTAGTCTCCATGTAGACGCGTTCGCGCAGCGTGTCGCTTTGCGACTCAGCGGCTTCGGTGTAGGGTAGATTTTACCTATTTCTGGAAAAGAGCTAGAACTATGAAATAGAACCCCATATCTTCAATTGTCAAGGTACAGATTGCCATTAGGCAGTTGGGTTTTTATACAGGTTGATTACCGTTCCTGTTAGATCCAATTTTACTACAAATTGACTGAGGCGTAAACGCCTCTAACGGCTTTCATCCCTTGCCTGAAGTACGCCTGAATCTCTTCGCCAAGCTACAAGACTCAGACTCAAGGGTTTTCAACCTGTTTTCTTATAATCTTTGACAACCTAAATATATTTAAAACATCAGTATAAAAACATTTTAGATGCAGGAGACATAAAAACGATTATTATTTATTAAATAATCATTTTCATTATTACTCATGTCATCAGAAAACCCCACTACAAACCAAACCCTAACTCAGCGTCCCCGTCGTCTGCGTCGTACCACAACTTTACGGAATATGGTACGGGAAACCACTTTGACTGTGGATGATTTAATCTATCCCATGTTTGTCATGGAAGGGGAAAACCAAAAAATGGAAATCTCTTCCATGCCGGGATGTTATCGTTATACCCTGGATTTATTGCTGAAAGAAATACAGCAAGTTCATGAATTAGGGATTAATGCGATAGCTCTTTTTCCTGTGATTCCAGAGGCTAAAAAAGATGATATCGGCACAGAAAGTTACAATCCTGATGGTTTAGTCCAAAGAACTATCAAAGCCATTAAAAAAGCTACTCCTGACATAGTCGTAATTACTGATGTTGCCCTTGACCCCTTCAGTTCCCACGGTCACGATGGTATTGTTGATGAGAATGGGGTAATTCTCAACGATCCTACCGTAGAAGTGTTAGTAAAAATGGCTGTTTCCCAAGCAGAAGCAGGGACAGACATGGTAGCACCTTCTGATATGATGGATGGCAGAATCGGGGCAATTCGTCGCGCTCTAGACGCAGCAGGGTACATTCACGTAGGAATTTTGGCATACTCTGCAAAATATGCTTCTAGTTATTATGGTCCGTTTCGGGATGCTTTAGATTCAGCACCGAAATTTGGGGATAAGAAGACTTATCAAATGGATGCAGCCAATGCTAAGGAGGCTTTGAAAGAGATAGAGTTAGATATTGCCGAGGGTGCAGATATTGTCATGGTTAAACCAGCTTTAGCGTATATGGATATTATTTATCAGGTAAAATTAGCCACAAATCTCCCCGTAGCTGCTTACAACGTCAGTGGGGAATATGCCATGATTAAAGCAGCTGCACAGCAGGGTTGGATTGATGAGAAAAAGGTAATTTTGGAAACATTAACCAGCATGAAACGGGCTGGTGCTGATTTGATTTTGACCTATTTTGCGAAGGAAGTGGCTTTGATGCTGCTTTAGTTAAGAATGTGGCGTATGTCATGATTACGCCACCTATTATTCCCTGTTCCTTTTCATAACAATAACCAGGAAAATAAATCATTGACAGTCAAATTCAATTCACTTACAAACGATGGTACAGGGAGTAATTCATCGGGTTTATCGAAGACTTCCACTTCTTTTTGAGGACGATAAACAAACGCGGTTTTCTCCTCTGGATCAATTAACCATCCCATTTGAGTTCCATGTTTCAAACAATGGAGAATATTTTTTGTCACCTTGGTATGACTTCGATCCGGAGTTGACACTCTCAGCTCTAAAGAGACTGAGATTCTCGTTTCATCGTCGCGACTTGCTCAACCAGGCTTGCGCCCTTCGGGTTCGCCACTTTGCTTATGCCGGGAAACCCGTCCACCGCAAGTGGTCTCACCAAGAAGAGT
>JASJCJ010000082.1 GCA_030066045.1 Calothrix sp. MO_167.B12 | reverse complement strand
GTAAAAACATTTGTTTCGAGACACGTAGTGCAAGAAACAATACGTCCGTAATCTTATCCCCTAAATTTATTTATGGGGATTATCTTTTTACTTTTTACTTTTATCTTTTTACTTTTTAACTATCTTTCGGGGATAATTCCTTTGTACAGGAGTGCTGAGGGGAATAACCCAAAATGATATCAAAAGACATATTGATATGGCTCCAAGAACGCACAGCTCTAGGTCTTTTAGATGCTACACCCTTAAAAGCGATCGCTCAAGTTATTTCTGAAAGAGTTATACCAGCACAGAGCCATGTGGCTATGGAAGGTAGTTCGCCAGATGCCCTTTATATTCTCCAAGATGGGCAAATTGAAGCTAGCAATCCCAACAATCCGGCTTTATGTTGTGGCTTCTTGGCAGGTGCAGTTATTCATCTGCGAGAATTACTTTTGGATGAGGTGGCTGAATGTACTATTACCACCCTCACCGAATGTCGTTTTTGGGTGATATCAGCAACTCAATTTCGTCAATTACTCCGTCAATACCCGGAAATATCCCAGGTGTTTTCCCGCCTACTGGTTGAAGAATTAGCACAGTTAAAATCTGCCCTTACCTACGAACAGGAACGCTTTCTTGCCTTGCGTCCTTATTTAGTTACCAAAGCACAACGAGGGATTATTGGTAGCAGCCGTTATGCAGTAAAATTGCGATCGCAAATTCGCCAAGCGGCAGATAATCGGGAATCTGTGTTAATTTTTGGGGAGCCAGGGTTAGAAAAGGACAATATCACTGCATTGATTCACTTCGGTTCTTCCCGGCGACGACAGGCGATGATTAAGGTTAATTGTGGCATTCTTCAGGTTAGTGGCACGGATTTGTTTGGTAGGGTTGGGGGTAAGCCTGGATTGATAGAATATCTGGGGGAAGGAACTTTAGTTTTGAATAATATCCAAGAAACGCCCCCGGAGTTAGTGCCAGCATTGGTAGAATTATTGGAGACAGGCACTTACAAACCAGTATCCCGCTCGGAGGAGGAAAAGTCAGAACCTCGTATCAGTAATGCCCGCATTTTAATTGTCTCAGAAAAAACATCTCCAGCCGTTGCTCGCTGCGTTGGTAGCACAATCAAAGTACCGCCATTACGGCTACGGAAAACAGATATCAAGGCTCAGATAAATTACTACATCAATCTCTATGTGAAAGCCAGGGGTATTGCCAAACCCCAAATTACCGCCGAGGCTCTGCGACGGTTACAATCCTATGATTTTCCCGGCAATTTGCAAGAATTACAGAGCTTGGTAGAAAGGGCAATTATCCAAGCAGGGTCAGCCAAGGAGTTGACAGAGGAAATTTTTTGGTCTGTACAAACCAAGCAAAAGCGATTTCGGGTGAATCTACTCAACGCCTATCCCAGTTTACGACGATTTTTACGCAGTGATTGGTGGCCAGATCGCTTGAACTATGGTTTTACCGTGGTCGCCTTTGCCTTCCTGGTAATTATATTATTTATTGGTCCCCAAACCCGCGATCGCAATTTCGGTTTAAATTTATTTTGGGCTTGGTGGTGGACTTTATTTCTATTCCTGTTCCCGTTCTTGGGGCGTATTTGGTGTGCGGTATGCCCGTTTATGATTTATGGGGAAATTACTCAAAAATTATCTTTATGGTTGTTTCCTAGACAACTGCAATCCTGGCCTCGACAAAAGGCAGAGAAATGGGGAGGATGGTTTCTCTTTGGGTTATTTACCCTGATATTCTTGTGGGAAGAACTGTGGCATTTAGAAAATACTGCTTATTTATCTGCTTGTCTGTTGCTGTTAATTACGGCTGGAGCAATGATTTTCTCCACCATTTTTGAGCGGCGGTTTTGGTGTCGCTACCTTTGTCCCATTGGGGGAATGAATGGTTTGTTTGCCAAGTTAGCCATGATAGAGTTACGGGCACAACAGGGTATTTGTTCCGCCACTTGTACCACCTATCAATGTTATAAGGGAGGACCACAAAAAGGCGAGGGAATGGAAACCGATGGCTGTCCGATTTATTCCCATCCCGCCCAACTACAAGATAATAAAGATTGCGTCCTTTGTATGACCTGTCTCAAAGCCTGTCCCCATCGCTCCGTGGAATTGAATTTACGTCCTCCAGGGATAGAACTGTGGACAACCCACATACCCCATAGCTATGAAGTAGCATTGTTGTTTTTACTTTTTGGTGGGGTATATCTGCACCGCTTACCAGAATTGCAAACAGTGTTGGGGTTACATCTAGATTTAGAGAATTTTTGGCAACATTTGGGTTTATCTTTACTAGCTTTGATTATCCCGGTGGTAATTGCCAGTATTGCCTATGGTTGTATGGGTTTGAGTAACCTAAAAACTAAAACCCGCTCCTTTGTAGAATTGGCATATGGTTATCTTCCCTTAGTTTTGGGTGGTAACTTAGCTCACTACCTACATTTAGGATTGAACGAAGGAGGACGGATATTACCAGTGACTTTTGCTACCTTTGGTCTATCAGGTGAGAATCTACCTACCTTGATTGCTCATCCTGCTGTCATTAGCTTTTTACAAGGTACTACCCTTATATTTGCAGTATTCTTCAGTATCATACTTACACAAAAAATTGCTCGCCAACCTTTAGTAAGGATGTATTGGCAACATTTAGGAGCGATCGCTTTAGGAATAAGTATGTGGATAATTATACTCCCTTGATTTACATCTTGCACCACAACTCCAGGTTCTAGGCTCTGAATTGAAAATGGTTGTTAGTTGTTAGTTGTTAGTTGATGGTTGACAGCTTAGATGTGGGAGCTGCAATCGAGATATTTTCATGTTTGGTTATTGGATTTGACCATAAGGGACTAGCTTGAAAATAGGGAGTTCGGAGTGAAGGAGTTCAGGAGTAGGGGCGGGGTTTCCCCGCCCAAAGTGAGGGAATTATTTTCATCGGCAGGTTGTGGACAAAATATTGTCCATGTAGACGCGCGAAGCGTGGCTTCTCGCAGAGTGGGACTAGCTTGAAAAGAACCTCACTCTGACAAGAGCAAACATCCCTCTCCTTAATAAGGAGAGGGAAAGATTTTTGTATAGCAAAAAGCGAGGGTGAGGTTTTTCATGGGTCGGTTGTGGGATTTGATCGTGGAGGGCTGATTTGAAAGAGAGTATACACATATCTTGCACCTTCTCAATAAGAGTAAGGTGGGCAGTGCCCACCCTACGCTAAATCAAGGGTTTCAGGCTCTAATTTTCTCAATAATCTTGTGGTGCAAGATGTGAATATAGGGGAAATAATCCTCTTTTGGTGGTGAAATTTTTTCATTGGGACTGCCTCTAGACTTCACAGGAGGCAGAGCCTTGTAACGAGAACCTGCGTGCCATTCGCTTTTAGAATGCTTATACCCACCTTATCCTTATTGATCGGGTGCAAGATATGTTTTGATCAAAGTTAAAAATATAGCACTACGCAATCAGGGCGCGGACATTTTTGAACGCACCAAACCTATGAACAGTAAACTTATTACTTATTACTTATTACTTGCGCGTAGCGCTATACCTGACTGTAACCAATCCAAAATCTAAAATCTAAAATCCAAAATTGACTATGGCAAATTTTCTTGAACCACCACGGCTACGGATAGGTGACGAAGAGGTAGAACATAGACAGGCCACATGGCTAGAACTATTTTACGACCTAGTATTTGTCGTTGCTGTGGCGCAATTAGCACATAATCTCAAAGGGCATATTTCCTTATCGGGATTATTGGGCTTTGTAGTTTTATTTATACCAGTGTGGTGGTCATGGATTGGCACCACCTTCTACGCCAACCGCTTTGATAACGACGATATTGGCCATCGTTTGTTAGTGGGTTTACAAATGATGACCGCAGCAGCGATGGCTATTAATATACATCATGGCTTAGACGAAAGCTCTGCTGGTTTTGCCATTGCCTATGGTATCGGTCGCGTTCTATTAGTTATAGAATATATCCGTGCCGGCATACATATCCCCAATGTCCGTCCCCTCACCACTCGTTACACCATTGGATTTGTGATCGCTGCTACTTTCTGGTTAATATCAGCATTTATACCAGCACCTTGGCATTTTGGGTTGTGGGCAATGGGAATGATAATTGATTTTATTACACCCTTTACCGCCAGAAAAATCCAGTTGGGATTGTTACCCCACGCTTCCCATTTACCAGAAAGATTTGGTCTATTTACGATTATTGTTTTGGGTGAGGCGATTGTAGCTGTAGTTAATGGTGTTTCGGAACAAAAATGGGATATTGCTACGGTTATTGCCGCATTTTTCGGTTTAGTAACAGCTTTTAGTCTTTGGTGGATATACTTTGATAATCTAGGTGGAACACCCATTGAAACCGCCCGTACAGAAGGAAAAGTATCAGGGGTTAATATTTGGCTGTTTACCCATTTACCCTTTGTCATGGGTATTGTGGCTATGGGGGTAGGAGTAGAACAGGTATTAGTTAGTAAAGCTGGATTACCTTTAGCAGATAACTTGCGTTGGTTATTATGTGGTGCAGTTGCCCTTTGTTACATAGCTTTGGGAATTTTTCATAAATATGGGGTGATTCGTTATTGCAAAATCCGCACGAAATATCGCATTGTAGCAGCAGCTATATTAATAGCGATCGCATTTTTTGCCCAAGGCTTACCACCCATTGCCATTATTGCCTTAGTCGCCATAGTCTCTGTAATGCAAGTATTTCAAGATTTATACCAACAGCGTCCTACTACTCGTTTGGGCGATCCGGTAATTTAAGTAGTTTCCCTATTAATTCTGATGGGGAGGGGAGCATCCCAATTTTTTTATGCAATACCCACGCCCCGTGTATCGCTACAGCCTAATCGCGGGCTTAGTTTGATAGCTCTAGGCTTTAGCCTGTTCGTGGAGCGGCACAAAATGCGGGCTTTGTATTCTAATTTTCTGGGAGCATCCCAAATATTAAATATTGTAGTGCGGGCATCTTGCCCGCATCAGATATCAAGGGAGTTTTCCGGCTCACACTACGTAATATTACTTAATAATTACCTTTAACTGCCTAAAACCCATACTCCATACTTGGTCTCTTGTGTTTATTTTTTTCTAGAAATATAAATATTAAACTGATTCAGTGAAAATACTTATGTATATACTAAATAAACTTTTGGATAAATCATTTAATGAATTCCCAATATGTAAAGCCAGTAAGGCTTTTGGTCATTTTTATCGCATTCTGTTTTGTTGCAGTTCCAAGTTTTCGATTGGGTCAGGAAATCTCCCGCCTTTCGCTAAATACCCGTTGGCACCAGCGTATCGAAGATGATGACCAAGAAACACAGATTTTTAAACAATTCATAACTCAACTGCAAAAGGGAATGCATAAAGAATATGGAAGGAACTTAAAAAACTCCGATAATCGCATTTCTTCTCTTCTTTCGGAATGTACCGAAGATAATAATTCTAGTTGGAAAATACCACAGTCAGAAAGCAGCGATCCCGGTATAACAGTCAATTACGGCTGTTTACGCCTTGTTGATTTTTATACGCAAAAAAAAATAGAAAAGAAAGAGGAAGCGAAAGAACAACAATCTAAGGATATTTTTCGTCAAACAACACCGGAAGAAAAGAAGAATAAATGGGAAAAACAAAAAAATAACCTTGTTTTTCGCCGTTTTGATAAGTTGCGTAAGAATCATCTAGTGCCAAAACTAAATGAACTAAATGTGAAAGTTGGGAAAGATAGCCGTATAGCGCATACGAAATCGATCCTTTCTCATTTCAAAGTGGATTATATTTTGAATGATCTCCCCGGACTAAGAGTTGACTCTGTATATATATTTCATGAAAAGAGCCAGGTTATGGCTATTTATCCAGATAGTTTTGATGAAAACTACGAAAACGAAGAAATCAATTACAAAACAAGACCATGGTATAGGTCAGTGGTTAGCAAGATTACTACTGATGATAAAAAGCAGAATGGTTATGAAACTGTTTACTTCAATGATGATGATTTTGGTAAAAACAAATCAGGACTAACAGGGATTTATATTGACATATCGGATCAAAATCAGCCAAATCCCATACGGACACTGTGGTATCGTTTCCAAGGTGCTGATCAGCAATACTATATTTTTGCAATAGATCTATTCCTAGATAAATCTGGTGCTTTTTCAGGTGGTAATAGCTGGATTTCCTTGTTCTGGCTTTCGACTCCCTTTGAATGGATAATGTTGGTGTTAATTGCACTACCTTCATCACTACTACTAAGTTTGCTTTATGAAGCGTTTGCAAAAAGATTTCTGCCAGACACTGATTCTTTCAATAAATTGTCCGAAATCAAGTTTACTCTGATAAAAGAATACTATGCTACTTTGAATGATGAGAGTATTTCATTCAGTGATACTAATGTTAGGATGCGCCTTGCTTCTGTACAAACATCTGCAGGAGTCAAGTTCTCGCTTCCAGGAACAGGTATTGAAAGTAATATTGAGCGAATCGCGCAACGGAACCGTCAAGAAGAAAAAGCTTACAGCTATAGCTTCGATCACCAATACAGTTTGAAAGTCGGTCCGGTTAGACCAACCCATAAAGCTGTACAGATTTGGCAAGCTGAACGGGAAATACACCTGGGTAAATCACAGATTGTTGCTCATATGGTTGCAGACTGGAAAACTAATAATACCGTGAGTTCATGGGGAGAGTTGTCAATCAAGTCAATTTTTTGGAATAAACAGGATGAGATATACCTTCCTTCTTTCCAACGCCAACTAAGAGATCATCTTCTTGCTGGTGAGACGGAAGAACTCAGTTTGGTTCCTGATACACAATATCAAAAAAGACAAAGCATTCCAGCTTTGTTAAGTGACATTGATCCTGATCAGTTGGAGACAGTTCCTGAACTTAAGCAAGTGATTGATAATAGCTTTGATCTTGAGCAGGGACGGTTTTTTGTCTCACAACTAGAGACAGTGGAAACGCTTTATGCATTAGGTCATGTCAAGGCTATATATTCCATTCCTTTTGTCCGCAGGATTATAACCAAGGGACGGCATGATTTTTTCCAGACAACGGCAATGGATACTGATAAAGAAGAGTTTCGCTTCGTGCTTGAGCATGAAGCTCATCACTTCAAGAACACGGTATACGAGCATCTCAATCAATCTACTCAAGATGACTGGAAAAACGAATCACCATTCCATATCATGGTACATCAGCGCAGTACTACAGAGAACGTCATCCTGGAGCAGGAAGGATTTTCGCTGATTTACATCAACAATAAGTTACGGTTTGTACTGTACTCCTTGTCTGATGATACATACTCAGGAATTGGCTGGGTTAGCTGGCGCAAGGTTGATCTTGAGTTTTTCAAAACCCTTTACGAGTATCAGTATTCAAAAGGCAATTCTGTCAAAACAGTTAAAAGCTACATTAATGGACATTAACCCTCTTTAATCAATACCGCTAGATAAAAATCCAAAACCCTTATTTTACAGACTTTGATGATTTTAAGCGTAGTTTGGGTTGAGGGACAAAACCCAACATTTTCCGTACAGCCAGTTGGGTTTCACTTCGTTCTACCCAACCTACATTTATTTTTCTTGTAATTAAAATGCGATAAGGCTACCGTGTACACACATTTCTCCAATCCATGAAATCATCACCTCACCCTCGCTTTTTGCGATGCAAAAATCTTTCCATCTCCTTATTAAGGAGATGGATGTCCGCTTTTGTCAGGGTGAGGTTTACCTTATTATATTACTATTGGGAATTCTATAACTTGTGTACAACACCGTAGCCTTAATAAGGAGAGGGTAACCCAGACGGGTGAGGTTTTATGAGTATTCATCCGCATATGATATAGTACCAATCTGAAAAAAGAATGGGACAAATAGATCCTTGTTAGATTAGGTAGGAAATTAACTCAGGAACACTCTCACTCTTGTTACTCTGCCAATAACCATAAAGCCGATTAATAGCATTCATGTGTGCATAGGCTGCTGCTAATACAATATCTGTATCCGATGCCTGTCCGGAAAAAATACGCTGCTCGTACTTTAACCTCACCGTAACTGTACCTAAAGCATCAATACCTTCAGTGACAGATTGTACAGAAAACTCTATCAATTGATTGGGAATCTTCACCACCTGATTAATCGCTTGATACACTGCATCCACAGGACCAGCACCAACCATCGCATCAGTAATGATTTTACCTTCGGGTGTGAAGATAGTCACAGTTGCTGTGGGACAAGCACCACTACCACAGGAAACCTGGACGTGTTCCAGTTGAAAGCCTTTGACTGTGGGAATCAGGGTTTCATCCCGAACAATGGCTTCAATATCCCAATCGGATATTTCTTTTTTCTTGTCAGCGACTTCTTTAAAACGAATGAAGGCTTTATTTAACTCAGCCTCACTCAACTCCCATCCCAATTCCTTTAACCGAGTGCGAAAGGCGTTGCGTCCGGAGTGTTTGCCGAGAACAATACTATTTTCCGTCAACCCAATAGCCGCTGCTTCCATAATTTCGTAGGTTTGGCGGTGTTTGAGAACTCCATCTTGATGAATCCCTGATTCGTGAGCAAAGGCGTTGGCACCGACAATGGCTTTGTTTGGTTGTACCAATATATTAGTAGAGTTGGAAACTAGACGGGAAGATTTATAAATTTCCTCTGTATTTACCTTGGTTAGGGGTGCTTGTGAATCCACAGAACGACCAAAGTAGGGATTAAAGTAAGACTTCCGCACCTCCAACGCCATGACGATTTCTTCCAGTGCCGTATTACCAGCACGCTCACCAATACCGTTAATAGTACATTCTACCTGACGCACACCATTTTCAATAGCTGCGATCGCATTTGCGGTGGCTAGTCCTAAGTCGTTTTGGGTATGAATGGAAAGAATTACCCCATCTATACCGGGGACGTTCTGCTGAATCCCTTGAATTAACCTTTCTGTTTCCTTGGGTGTAAAGTAACCCACGGTATCGGGGATATTAATAGTTGTGGCACCAGCTGCGATCGCTCGTTCTAATACTTGATACAAAAATTCTACATCGGAACGGCTGGCATCCATGGGAGAAAACTCCACATCATCCACAAAAGACTTTGCATAGCCTACCATTTCCTCTGCGATCGCTAATACTTCACTCCGGGATTTCTTTAATTGATATTTGAGGTGAATGTCGGAGGTGGAAATAAAGGTATGAATTCTCGGGTTAGCTGCTGGTTTCAAGGCTTCTGCTGCTGCTTGAATATCCTGACGTACTGCTCTGGCCAAACTACATATAATAGGACCGCCAACAATACCCACTTCCCTGGCAATATTATTTACCGCCTCAAAATCACCAGGACTAGAAACAGCAAACCCCGCTTCAATTACGTCTACCCCTAAAAGAGCTAGTTGACGAGCAATGACGAGTTTTTCTGATGCATTGAGGGTAGCACCAGGAGATTGTTCTCCATCCCTTAAGGTGGTGTCAAAAATAATCACTCTGTCTGGTTGTGGTTTCATGCTCATCACTATACTCCTGGGTAATTCAATTTTGGATTTTTGATTTTAGATTTGGGATTGTGATACCAAGTTGCTTGCGAAGATAGTATTTTGTCATTACGACTAGTACTTCACCACATTAATTTTGAAGGGCAGCTGTAGTGCGGGCATCTTGCCTGCTACAGCAGAGAGCGAGACTCCTACTACAGCAGGGAGTGAGACGCTCCCACTACAATTGTTTACTCATCGAAATTAATGCGATGAACCACTAGAGTCGAAGGAAGCAATTTCACCAACTCGAACTACTACAACAGAAGGCAACTTAGTATGAAATAGCTACTGAAAGTGAATGTAATTATCGTATATTGTATACAATATACTTAAAATTGTATACAAAAAGCCAATGGGTTTAAGTGAATTAGCAGCCAATGTATTGCCACAACAGCGCAGTACCCCGGATTTGATTGCTGACGCTTTACGGGAGGCGATAATCCAGGGTATTTTGCAGCCAGGGGAATCCCTCAGACAAGACGAAATAGCCAAGCAGTTTGGAGTGAGCCGGATTCCTGTACGGGAAGCACTGCGTCAGTTAGAAGTGGAAGGATTAGTGAATTTCTATGCCCATCGGGGTGCGGTGGTTTCTGCTTTATCCCCGGCAGAAGTTGAGGAAATTGGAGAGATTCGTGTAGCTTTGGAAACTACAGCTATTAAACTAGCCATTCCTAACTTAACTGAATTTGATTTAGAAAAAGCCCAATATATATTAGATACAACGGTAACAGAAACAGATGTTGCTCGCTTAGGAGAATTAAATTGGGAATTTCATACTACTTTATACAGTCCTGCCAACCGTCCGCGACTGTTAGGTATAATCAAGAACTTGCATATGAATATTGAGCGTTATGTGCGCTTACAAATGACGAATATGAATTATGCACCGTTATCGCACAAAGAACATGAACAACTTTTAAATGCTTGTCGGCAAAAAGATACTTCAACAGCAGTCAGGTTATTAAAGCGACATATTGGCACAGCTACTAAAGAATTGGTGAAATACTTAGTACTTGTTGAAAAAACTTGAAAATCAGATGGGGTTGATATAATCCATCTCGATAGTGCTTGATACCAATTTGAAAAAACAATGCGACACATGATTGATTGTTAGGGGCGGGGTTACGGTGGGATTACGATTGGATATGTTGTCAACATTTTTTGATTGTTTTTTGGGAAATGGAAATCTTGATCTATAGGCAAGGGAGTTCTTTGTCTTTAAAACCGTTTCTCTAGGGCAACAGTTGTTTTGGGAAGAAGAAATCCTAACTATAGCGCAATAGTTATTTTGGGGGGTATAACCCCTCTGCTACCGCAACAGTTTTTTGGGAAATGGAAATCTTTACTATTTTCAAACACCCTCTCACATTAGGCGTAAGTCCTGATTCACTGGAATCAATTGTAATTATTACCCACAGGAGAAGACACTTGTGGGGATAATTCACCCTCAGTGCTTTCATTGACATTTTTGACATCTATAGTAGATAAAGGCACATCAATATCGGTGGCATTAATTACAGCTCCCAATAAACCCAACTCCGATTCCACCAACTCATCAATTGCTTCAGTCAAAATATTTTCTTGGGTATAGTTGGGTCTAGTTACCAACACAATCCCATCACTGTAAGGTTGCATGAGTAGAGCATCATTGGATATTCCCAAGGGATTAGTATCTAAAATCACTAAGTCGAATCGTTGGCGAGCATCTTCCATCAGTCGTCGCATCTCGCTAGATTCCAGAATTGCAGCAGATTGTAATACTGGACCAGGGCTAGGAACAATGTATAAATTTTCCACCTCAGGAACCAAATGGATGCATTCACTCAAACTGCCGTAATAGCGTAGGGGTTCCAAATTAGCATCTGGGTGCGGAGTAACTTGTAAAGATTGACATTGGGAAGGCGATCGCAAATCTGTTTCAATAATTAAGGTACGTTTACCAGCCCGAGCGGAAGCTATGCCCAAGTTATAGGCACTCAGGGTCTTCCCTTCATCACCGCCAGTACTGGTAATTAATACTACTTTTACATTATTTTCTCCCACTCGGCGGAGATTGCTACGGAACTTCTCGTAAAACTGCAAGTAAGGGGAGTTTGCAGCCAAGATTACTGGTAATAACTGGGGTTTTTCTTCTTCCTCAAATATCCAAGGAATTTCTCCCAAGATAGCAACTTCCTGTTGTTTGAGGCTGTTGCGAATATCTTCTCTGGTTTTGAAAGTTCCTTCCAGAGAACCCAAGAGGAATATAATCCCACCACCAACCAATAATCCCATAAATATACCCACTCCCAGGGTCAAGGGTAGGCTCTTAGGGTTTTGCTTGGCAGCCTTAGCCACTGGATTTCTGGCAATACTCAAACTACTAACAGTTTCTGCTTCTGCGGTTTGAGCATCAACTAGCTTTGCCTGGATTTTGTCATAAACAGCCCTTTTCAGTGCCAATTCCTGTTCTAAACGCGATCGCTCTAACTGTTTGTTTGGTATTACAGAATACTCTTGCCGCAATCGTTTTTCTTCCCGACTTTGGTCAATTAACTGTTGTGTGAGGGTTTCCTTTTGGGTTTGCAGAGCCACCAGTTGATTGGCTAGTTGTTGACGGGCGGGGTCTAAATTACTTTGGGCGCGGATACCCTTGACTGTAGGCGGTAGAGGGGCTGTGCTGTCAGTTCCCCCCACAACTTCCCTTGCTCGTTGTTGTAATAGCCTTTGGGACGCATCTCTTTGACGTTGCAATTGCACCATTGTGGGGTGTCCCGGGCGTAAATCTTTCCTCAACACTTCCATTTGGGATTCTACCTGATAAATTTGCGATCGCAAATTAGCCAGGATAGGATCGGCACTCAAAGCCGCAGAAACATAAGCTTCATCAGTATTTAAACCTAATTTTTGCTGCAAACTACGAATTTGAGCATCAATTCCAGAAAGTAAGAGTTTAATTTGTCGTTGCTGGTTTTGACTGCCCGTAATTCCACCGAGTAAACTACCATTTTCAGCAGCTAAAATTGCCGGACCTTGGATGCGATCATAGGTTTCGAGTTTTTGCTCAGCTGCCTTGAGTTCTGTTTTGACTTGAGGGAGACGCTCGTTAATCTTTTTAATAATTGCTTTTAATTTTCTGGTGTTAATTTCTGCACTCAGTTGCTTCATTGCTTGCATTAATGCCAACAGAGTATCTTCGGATTTATTGGCATTAGTATCTTGATATTTTACTTCAATAATTGTTGATTCTAATTCCCCAGTTTTGGTTCTTTTCGGAAACTTCAGGGCAACTTTTCTAATAATTTCTCGTGGCTTTGCTCCAACCTTTGCTGCCACTTTCTCAATAACTACATCAGATAATAGAACTTCTTTTCTCAGCTCCTGACCCTGTTGTTGAATTTCGCTACCAGTGGCAGAAAATGAAACAGTGGGACCACTGTATGTTAAAGCTCCACTTGCCACGTATACGGGTGATGGTGGTGGTTGTATTGCTACCACCGTTGAGCCGGCAACAATCAAAGTAAAACCGGCCATTCCAATCCATTTATACTTTTCAAAAGCAATAATATAGCGTTTAACAATGGGTGGAGTCATTTCAGTTAGAAGTTGACGGTTGACAGTTGTTAGTTGTTAGTTGTTAGTTGTTAGTTGATAGTCTTTAATTCATCACTCCGAACCCCGAACTCCGAACTCCTTTTACCTAAAGGTTTCAAAGAAACGGATAAAACTACGAATATCAAAAAAAGGTCTGGTAATTGTAGATAGGGTATTGGTAATTTTTCCAATTAGGGTTCGACCAATAACGATAACATCATTGTGTTGGAGTGGCACATTTTGAGATGCATCCCCTTTTAATGCTTTTTTCCCATTCAATTTTTGGGTAATGGCTGTACCACGCTCGGGGTCAAAACGCACCAGGGCAATGCTTCTGAGGTTAGCATTATTGGTACTAGTACCAGATAGGGCATCAATAAAAGTGCTGCCATTGGGTAGAGAAACAGTAGTAATACCTCCAGCTGCATAATTCAATACCCGAACTCTGATTTGGCGAACAGCTAAAGATGAACGAGCCACTAAATTGCGATCGTAGTCATCATCGCTACCAACCTCGCGTCGGGAAACAATAATGGCATCACCATCTTGGAGGCGTAAACTTGGGGGGGCGGTGCCGTTTTGTAAAGGAGAATATAGATCGATAGTTTGGGATACTACTGAACCGTCAACCAGTTGGCGACGGACGGTAACTTGTCGTAAATCTGCCATCATAGTAGAGCCGCCAGCTGTAGACAACACATCTGTTACTCTGGGGGAAGATGGGTTAACAGAATAAATCCCCGGTCGGAAAATTTCTCCACTAATAGTTACTCTCACTGGTCGCGGTCCGACTAAGGATACTGATACCATAGGTTCGACCAAAATCTTACTCAAGCTCAAGCGAATTTTTTCTTGTGCTTCTTCTAATGTTAATCCCTGTAAGGATACCCTTCCTACTTGGGGTAACAGGATATTACCTTCAGGATTAATTGCTGTTTGGAAATTTAAACTAGGGCGCTGACCGACCAGTGATAATACTACGATGGGGTTGACCACGTAACGATTTAAGCCCAAACGAATTTTTTCTTGTGCTTCTAATAAAGTTAATCCCTGTAGTGGCACAGTTCCTAATAAGGGTACAATAATGTTCCCTTCTGGATTAATGGCTGCTTGAAAACTCAAATCAGGAAAACGTTGCACGAATACGCTAATGGTGTCTCCTTCCCCTAAGCGATAAGCACCAGGAGGACGTTGGGCTTGAATGCCTACCACATCTCCAGGACCAAGAATATAACGATTAAATCGAGGCGATATGGGATTACTAGACTCGGAATTTACTGCTTCTGTTGTCAAGGAAGGTATAGGAGTTTTCTCTGGTAATTTGCGGGATGGAGTAGTTTGGGCAACAACTGGATGAACAGCAGTTACCAAAAATACCCCAATTTGCAGGGTAAAAGTAGATAGGGCGCTAAGTGAACGCATAGAAAAATAGGTAACTATGGACATCGGTGCGGCAGGGCTATTTTAATTTAATCTGCAAAAGGGGAAAATGTCTTCTTTTGATACCAATACAACTACGATTTTGGATTTAAAATTTTTCGAGCAACGCAGTTTGTACTTGTTCTCCTAGTGATCGCACTTTATCCCAATATTTTTCTACTTGCCCTCGTGGCTCCATAGGTAAAATTACACTCACTGCCACCCAAGCAGCCCGTTGACGTTGCCATTGTGCTTGTTGATCTACTATGAACCATTGAAAGGGTGATGGATGCCCCCCATTTGGCCAAGCGTACCATTGTAAGACAGCAAAGGTTTTGTCTGCTGTAGAAGCACGAAAAAATCTTGCTTTTAGTTTAATTTTCTCCCCTTTTCGGTCGGATGGTGGCTTAAAAATCAATTCAGCCAGACGATATTGTGCTATGTCCCAATCCCAAAAGCCATCTATCTCCGTCCACTCCACTTGGGGTCGATCCCTAGGCCCATTTTGGGGAAATAACATGATAATAGCTTGAGTATCTTTTCCTTCCTGTTTGACTAATTGCAAAGACCATTTGTGCCGATCAATTTCTTTTTCTTGCTGCTTAACCGTTCGCCATCCAGGAATAGTTAAACCAGTCTGACGCAATTGTTTTAATTCTGTCAGTTTATTAACAGGAGGTGGTTCTTGCCATTGCCACTTGCCTGCTAGATATCCAGGAAGACTTCCTATGAATAACAAGCACAGTAATAGTACTAGGACTGCGATTTGAGAAAAATAATTTTTTCTGAATAGATTAAAAAAAGAAGTCATTGACAGCAGCTTGAAAATAGGGAGTTCGGAGTTCAGGAGTAGGGGCGCATTGCATGCTAACTTGAAGAGTTAGTCACAAAGCATTTTCAGATCCCTGGTTGTGAGATTTTCTCGTGGGAGGCTGACTTGTAAGTAACCTCACCCTCTTGGGAGTGGGGGAGTGGGAGAGTGGGGGAGTGGGGGCAGAAAAAACAAGTCCAAATTATGACAATAATCCCCAGCTTTTAGCCTGGTGAGGGGTCAAACCTACTATTCGCCAACAGCATCCTTAATAAGGAGAGGGAAAGATTTTTGCATAGCAAAAAGCGAGGGTGAGGTTTTTCATAGATGGTGGTGAAATTTTTTTATCTATACTCAAGCGGAGTTTAAAACCCCATCCCCTACGGGTTGTTTGTTTTGTGTTGGGGTTTAAATCCCCATTACAAAACGTAATTACGAATTACGAATTACGAATTACGAATTGTTTAACAGCACTACCTCCTTCAATTCACTTCCATTTCTGACCTTGACATCATTGATATTGATGCAAAGTATTTATTAATCCAATTCAAAATTGGTATTAAAACCAGCAGCATACAAGCGGAATATAAGTCTCCACCCCAACCATCATGGAGCCAATGAAAAGCTGCTGATTGTCCTGTACCATGGAAAAAAGTTAAAATCGTGTTGCGAATAATATTGGCAGTCACGCTAAGCATCACAGCAATTGATAAAAACCAAATACTTTTTTGTCGTGAAGATAAAGTATCGGTCCAGTAAAGTAAAATGAGACTGACATACAGGGTAGTAAACAACATTTTTAACCCCGCACAGTAGGGAGCTACTTCCACAATTTTGCCACCCACAAAAATATTAATTCCCTCAACCGTTACTTTCATCCCTAACTGGTTGAGAATAAAACCCGCAGTCCCAGCAATAAAACTCTGTAGGGGAAGTGTTAAGGGCACTATTAAATAAGGGATAGAATTAGGGGTAGCAAGAAGCACTAGAATCCAGGGGAAAATCTGCAATTTTAGACCAGAAAATCCCTTAGTCCAGAGGCAAATTCCTAAGAGAATTACAGGCAAGGAAATATTTACCCACTCGGTCAATCCACTGATATAAAAAAATCCCCCTAATACCAGACAAATAGCACCTAAAGGGTGAGTCTGATTGGGTAATCTTGCCCATTGTTTGCGGTTCATCCAAGCTAAATAAGCTGCGAATGGTAACCCAATTATCCCGTGACTAAAATATTCATGTTCGGTACTAATACTTTTATTCAGCCAACCATCCCACCAATGAATTAATATTGGCACGTAAAGTAGCAGTAATAGCAGTAAAATTACTATGTTTAATAATTGAGATAGATTTCTTTTTTTAGCATTGAGTAACATCATATAATTGCACTATTTTCAATTCAAAACTATTGGGATATGGTTTGAATTTAGCTGTAGGTTTGGTTAAGGAACGCAAACCTACATTATTAAAGGTTTGTTGGGTTTCCCTATCTCTCAACCCAAGCTACCATTCTGATTAACTGAATCTTATTTAACCTGAGTTCGGCGTTAGGAGTTCGGTGTTAGGAGTTAAAATTAACGTGAGAAATATACGTAACCTCAGTTCGGGTAATCCCGGTTTATTTAACCTTGAATAGCTCAAACGAGGCAAATACGTTGACATATTTCAGAATCAAGCAACGGTGTAATGAGGGTTTGGGCTTATCCCGAACTCAGGTTATTTAGTTATCATGCATCCTCAAAAAATCATTTTTGCAATTGATGTTCCTCTATAAAATCATGTCAATTTAAATGTATAACAAGCTTTGTTTTTGTGTATTTATACTGTGCATAATTGCTGCCACAACTTCTTTGACTTGGTGATGAGTCAAACCTGGATACATAGGTAAAGATAATATTTGCCCAGCTAATTGTTCAGCATGGGGAAAGTCTCCAGACTGATAACCCAAATTGGTAAATGCTGGTTGTAGATGACAGGGAATAGGATAATGGATACCTGTTTGAATCCCTGCTGCTGTCATTTGTTCCTGAAGAGAGGAACGTTGAATACCAGAATTATCATCTACCCTGATTACATAAAGATGATAAATATGACCAGATCCACTATGATTTTGCATTGGGTTAATACCTGGCAAGTCTAAAGAAGCGAGTTCGAGATCGTATTGCTGTGCAACTTGATAGCGATCGCTATTCCATTGTGATAAATATGGTAATTTCTCCAGTAAAACAGCAGCTTGTAATGTATCCAAGCGGCTATTAGTACCTAGGTCTGTGTGACAATACTTATAGGATGCACCGTAATTACGTAAGCGTAGCATTTTTTGGGCAACATTTGCATCCTTTGTTATCAGTATTCCCCCATCTCCCAATGCTCCCAAATTCTTACTGGGGTAAAAGCTAAAAGCTGCCGCTATACCTACAGAACCAGCGCGATATCCTTCCCTTGTAGCTAAATGGGCTTGGGCTGCATCTTCAAAAATCAGTAGGTTATAGGTATGGGCAAAGTCTAAGAGTTTTGTGGGCGATACCATTTGGCCATATAAATGTACAGGAATAATCGCCTTTGTATTGGGTGTAATTACCCTTGCTGCTGCTGCTAAATCAATTAATGCGGTTTCTGGCTCGCAATCAACCAACACTGGCTTTGCACCCGCACGTAAAACACCAATTAAGGTCGCCACAAAGGTGTTTGCAGGCAAGATTACCTCATCCCCAGAACCTATATTACAAGCTTGTAAACCAAGAGCGATCGCATCTGTTCCCGATGCCACACCTACACCATATTCTACTCCTGAAATATTCGCAAAAGCCGTTTCAAATTCTTTGAGAGCTTCTCCCAACACAAAATCACCTGCATCTAATACAGCCTGCATTGCTTGTTGCAATTGAGCTTGTATTGGTTGATGTTGTAAATTGAGATTTACAAAGGGTATTTTGACAGACTTATGACTCATTTGATTTTCTATATAAAATTGTAAATATAATTTAGAGATTTTGTGTCAATTAAAGATTAAATTACTGATTAAAATAACCCACGCGATCGCTCACCAGTATAATCTTTTTACAATGTCAGCAACTTGCGAGCCTACACCAATTTTATATTGCCCAGATAATAATTGAAACTAACGCGATGAGGATCAGAATAAACCTGGGCACCACAATCGATGATTGGTGCGTGAGGCTAACAGCTAACTCAAGGAAAAGATTACTGGATAATGCCATACTCTCGGCAGTAACACATCTTACGCGTTTCCAACACTCGCCCAGGCTACGCCAACAAAAATCAAATAGTAATCCTATACTTGTCGGTTAACACATATCTTGCACCTTCTCAATAAGCGTAAGGTGGGCATTGGTGGGTTCCGAAATAATAAGGGTTACAGGCGATAATTTTCGCAATAATCATGTGGTGCAAGATGTGAATTAAGGAGAAAAGGGAAAGAACAGTGCATTGGCAGTAAGCCACCTCTGTGGGCAGAGTAGCGCGTTCCCGAAGGAGGTTAACCCACTTGAAGCAACTGCGGAGAAATTGAAACCCCTATTTTTCTTTGGTCATCATAGAATATTCTGTTTCCCTATTTGGAAAAAATTTTCCTCAGATTTTGTTGATCTGACTCCAAATTGGGGAATGCTTAAAAATAGCAAATTAAATAACCCATAAACGGCGGTTATATAAAAAACTACAGTATCGATTAATTATCAAGGTAATAATGGCAATGATAGAGCCAGATAACAAAATGTTTAATATCAAAAACGAATGTAACTCTCAAAATCCACGGGAGGAGCGCAGGCTCAAAGCTTTATCAGAATTAAATTTACGGCAACCAGAAACAATTCCTGTGTTTGAAGAAGCAACTCAAACCGCTGCCCACTTTTTGAAAGCACCAATTTCTATTTTAGGTTTTATCGATGAAGAAAATCATTGGTTTAAGTCCGCAGTAGGCTTATCTCGCCTGGGATTAATGAATAAGTTGGCACAAACTCGCCAACTTTCACGCCACGAGTCATTTTGTACCCAGGTAGTGGAAAATGCTCAAGTACTAATGATAAATAATACTAGTGAAAATACTTATAGCGAACTTATTGAAAGCAAACTGATAGAAGATTATGGTATTCGCGCTTACTTGGGAGCACCACTGATAGATGGTGCGGGTAATTGTTTGGGAGCAATAGCGGTGATGGATCTGGTGACACGCCAGTTTACCCATCAAGATGTTGAGTTTCTGCAAATCATAGCTCGGTGGAGCATGAGTGAATTTGAACGCAATCGGCTGTTGCAAAAATCTCCATCAACTACTTACTTTAACAGCGTTAGTAGGGAGTCTGATTTGCCAGTGGAAGCTAAAAATGCCACTACTTCAGAAATTATTTTACCTCCGTCAATTCTTTCAGAAAATCCAGTTTCTACTAACCAGTTAAAATTGGAATTATTAGGGCAGTTGACCCAAGAATTGCGTACACCGTTAACTTCTGTGTTGGGTATGGCTAGTGTCTTGGGGAGGGAGATTTATGGTCCTTTGACAACTAAACAGAGAGAATATCTGGAAATTATTCAACACAGTGGGCGTTATTTGCTCTCTCTGGTGAATGAGATTACTGAACTGGGAGCAATGACTGACATTAACTCTATGAAGTTAAACACCGCTCCTGTAGATATTGAAATGCTGTGTCAACAGGCAATAAATACCCTGGAAGAAGTTGCTCATCGCCGAGAGCAAGATATTCGCCTCTCCATCGAACCTGGACGCAGTCGTATTTATCTTTTGGATAGAGATAAAGTTAGGCAAATACTTTATCACCTAATTTTTAGCGTCATTCAAATGTCAGCTACAGGTAGTTTGGTGAGAATTCATATTTCCTATAAGGACGATAATCTGAATATCACTATATGGGTTTCCCATCCCTGGCTGGGAGATGGAATTACAGAAGTTGACCCTTTCTTTAGCTTAAAAAATTTACCACAATTCGAGTTTAGTAATTTTGTTGCTAACTCCAGTAACCCCTCGGATAAATCTGATGAACAGGGAAATCCATCAATGCGAGAAGATAATTATCAACAGATGAGTGCAACCAATAGTTCTAGTGGGGAGGAACAAGGAGATAAGTCAAATCTTCGTTTGTCTCGTGAAAGCTTGGGACTATTACTCAGCAGTCATTTAGCGGAGCTGCACGGTGGGCAAATTTCCACTCAAGGTTCTCCAGAATCAGGGTATCGCTACGTGCTATCTTTTCCAATACAGCAGGAAAATTCCTCAGAAGTAGTTGATGAGGTCTGAAATATAGTGCTACGCGCAAGCAATAAGTTTACTGTTCATAGGTTTGCTGCATTTAACAATGTCCTAACGGTTCGACTTCGCTCACCTTTAGCCCTGAGCGAAGTCGAAGGGCTAACCTAATTGCGTAGTGCTATAATTACCATCATTGACACTCTAAGCCTAAAGTTTTTAGAGATCGCTATATCCCTAGTTTTTAACTAGGGCTTGCTGAAAAAGTCCCTTGGTGGGGCAGGCAACAGGCAACAGGCAACAGGCAACAGGCAACAGGCAACAGGTAACAGGTAACAGGTATTTTCATGCTTGGTTGTGTACAAACGTTCATGAGAGACTAACTAGAACGCCGGGAAGTCACCATGTAGAGCTTGGAGCCTACTCAGCTAAAGCTTGGTATATATAGTCTAATAATTCTTCCATAGATATGGAACGAGGTAGAACTTGAGTCACCACCTCACCCATAGCAGCTTTGATAGATTTTAAGGTATGGGATGATAATGGATAAGATGCTGTTTTGATGCGATCTATATCTACTGCTTGGATACCATCAAAATTCAATTCTGGATAGGCAGTTAATACTCTATCGGTCATGGAAACTATTGTTAATACGGGGGGTAAATCAACGGTTATTTGCCTCAATATTTCTAATACTGCCAGAACTTCTGCCTGGATGGTGGATTCTGTTAAACAAATCAATAATAAATCAACGCTTTGATGGCGCAATTGTTGCAACAACTCTGCCCAAGAACGTCCCAATGTAGCTTTAAAACCTGCTGTTTGTAAATACTGAATCAGAGCTTGGAGCCACTCCGAACCGCGATGAATTGATGCAAAATTCAAATCTTGGGGAGAGTTCCCATTTTTACTCCCATGCCGGGATTGATTTGCTAATTCATTAGTTTTGATTTGTTGGTACTTAACACCAGGTAAATCCGGCAATGAGGTGACATCGACAACTAAAATATTGGGCGGACAGCATCTACCAGCAGCAATTTGTAGTACTGATCGCAAAATTTCCGTAGTTTTATGGGAACCAATTGTTTGTATATTTAAAGGTGTTAAACAAGGAAAAACGGAGAGTTCGGGAATCAGGGAAGCAGCCTGGGTAGTTTTCACATCACAAATGACTAAGGGCAAATTTTTCAGGCGACGATGTTGGCTCAGTTTTTGGAGATAAGTTTGTGGGTTGGCAATTTCTCGATCTAGTAAAATTAGATCGAATTGCCAGACTCTAGCTAAAAGTTCTGCTTGCTCCAAATCATCTACTTCAATCACTCTGTGTTCTGGTAATTGGGGGTGGGGATTAAAGAAATCTTCCTCAGAGTGAATTAATCGTAAAATTCGCAATGGGGTATGGGTTGCAGGAGCATCTTTTTGTTCTTGGTTTTTGTCTGCTGGTGATTCACAAAAACTGTCTAAAAGCTGTGCCAGTAAGTGATGCTGTACTGGTAAACTCAAAAAACCATCAGCCATGTTGGCAAATGCCTGTTCTTTTTCTGCTGCTGTAGCTGTGACAATCACGGGTATTTGACGGATGACTCGATCTGATTTAATTAATGTCAGTACATCCCAACCAGATAGTAAAGGTAACAGTGGATTAATGAAAATGACTTGGGGTTGTAAGCGTCGGGCTTTTTCTAATGCTTCTGTACCGGAACGGGCAATTACTACTCGGTAGCCCAAAGCTGTTAATTTCTCCGTTACATCTTCAATGTATCGAGCAACGGCTTCGACTACTAATACTAGTCTTTGGGAGACATGGGCATTGTTAGTTGCCGAGAACATGGCAACTTCTCGCATCCCTACGGGCTGGCGATAGTTGACGACTCCTGGGGGAGAATCGAGTAGATATTTTCTGGTTAAATTGCGATCGCTGGCTAATTGAGCCATGTCTTTGGCTTCTGGTTCGCCAAACCCTGTTTTCGGGGGACTGGGGGGTAGGAGCAAGGTAAATCGGCTACCTTTTCCTTCGGTTGATAAAAAGCTGACATCACCCCCGTGCAGCCGTGCTAAAGCCCTAGTTAATACTAGCCCCAAACCCGTACCCTCAAATTGGCGGGTCAAGGTATTTTCCAATTGTTGAAATTTTTGAAAGATTAAGTGTTGCTGATGTTCGGGAATGCCAATACCTGTATCCCAAACTGTAAAAGCAATCCAACCCTCCCAGCAGTTCACGTTTAAACCAATTTCTCCACTAATTTCCGTAAATTTAAAGGCATTGGAGAGCAGATGTACCAACATTTGCCGCAGACGCAATTCATCGGCAATCATCTCTTGTAACCCTGGTTCAATGGAAAGGGTAAATTGGTGTTCGTGGGAATTTGCTTCTGGATTGGAAGTATTTCTACCTTTATAGGTTTGATTGTACATTTTATTCGCTTCGTCATAAGCGCGATCGCAAACTGTGCGAATATTGACTGGTGCCAGTGTCAATTCCATTTGACCCGTTTCCATGCGAGTCAAATCTAAAATGTCGTTGACTACACTCATCAGGTGCCGTCCACTTTGATGAATTAATCCAGCGTAACGGGCTTGGCGTTCGTTGAGTTCTCCTAATTGTTGATCTACCAATAACCTTGATAGCCCCAAAACCGCCGTCAGGGGGGTTTTCAGCTCGTGGCTAATACAGGCGAGAAACTCGTCTTTGAGGCGGTTTAATTGAATCAAATCGGCATTTTTGGTGGCTAGTTCCTGGCACAATTGTTGCTGCTCAGTAACATCAGTAGCTAATACTAGCCACAGATGATTGTCACCAGCTGGCGATTGAGAATCCAACTTTTCTCCAATATCGGCAATATCTAAGGGAATTTTGCTAAACTGCCAAATCCGCTCTTGATTATTTTGCATTTGGACAATGCAAATACAACTACCCAATTGGTCATCCCAAAAGCAATGATGGTTATTGGCATCTGTTGCTAATAACTGTTCTGATGCAAGTTCCTCTGTGGTTGTAGTGGCGATGGGTTGTAAGCTATGTATATGATCTATTTCTGCACTATCTTCTCCAGAAATACTATAGCCCTCCCTCTGGGTATTACTATAGACGCTGCCATCCTGCTTGACTGGGAAATATGTACCACCTGCTAATGTACTCTCTCCTGTTCCCGCCAGGATAGCTTTTACCTGTTGCTTAATACCTTCTAAATCTTTTAAATTTCCTAATTGCTGCCACCAGGCTGGATTTTGCATCACCACTTCCCCAGTACTGGTTTCCAGCATTAAAGGCCAGGGCAATCTTTCCAATAATGGTATTAATGCCTTATCTTCTGGCGTGAGAAATGTTTTTGTCCGTTTTGTGGGAGAACAACTAGTATTTACATCAGCGGGATTTTGCCCTTGCTGTCTCAACCAAAATTGTAGCAGTCCACCACTATCTAGTAAACCTAGAAATTTGCCGTCTTTATCCGTCAGTGCCCAGTTTGTATCTTTGTGAGTTTTATTTTTTGCTGATGCCAATAACAGGGTCAATTGCTCAATCCCACAATCAGCTGATAATGTTGAGATGGGTTCAATTATGCCTTGACCCCATGTAGAAATTGGCTGCTGTAAATCCAATGTTTCATTAGTTGCACTCAGTAGCTGGGGCAAAATACCAGTAGTATGTAACATACCAATGGGCGATCGCTGCTGATTTAAGATTGCCACGCGATCGCATCCGTGTTGCCCAAACATCTTCAGCACAACTGCGGTAACAGTTGTTTCTAAACATTCTGGTACCCTTGTAATAAATTCACAAAGTGGTTGATTTGACGTTGACATAAGGCTTGAGGGCTGTTCTCCCTACGGACAAAAACATTGGGAATCACTAATCAAAAATCCATTTTCTTCAAATATAGAATGTGGGTTATCAGGAAGCTAATTACTGGGAATTAGGAGAAACTTACCCAGAACAGGGTATGGGGTGTGGGGTGTACCGAAAGCATAAATGCCCATACCCTACAAGGTACAAGCCCCTACTGGCGATCGCTCACCTCAGATGTCCTGTCTAACAGTGCCCAACCAATTGGGTTTGTAGATAGTCCGGACTGGAGAAGCATCCACCAAGTATGTACCAAAATACGCCTCAATCTGCTATTCACCTGTTGGGGTTGGAATAATTGGTTATTCCAGTCCCTGCACTTCTAGGGCAGGGTTGGTGAAGCTTCCATTATCCACTTATTACTACTCTTCTAAAAGTAGCAACAGCTAAAACAATTATGGTTCCTCAGCAAGTTTTTGGAACCATTAGGAATTATAATGATTGAGAATGCTACAATCCTTCATGTTTGTTCAAATATCTTATTGAGGAGTAAAATTTAGACAATAAAAAACCATATTTTTCCATGATCATCCACACCTTGAGGAATATTTCATACCCCCTAACAAAAAAAAGGATTGCAAATGGTATAAATACCAAAACGTCTACTTGATATCTATTGGTATTATCAAGACAAAATATTCCAGTAATCACAAATTACGACCATGAATAACTTTGTTGAGAAATATACCCACTCAATAACCCTGGGCGTTTTTTGAAAAATGAACTTAATAGAGAAGCAACAATTGCTCAAACAATTAAAAGCTGATTATCGTCAAATTCTTATAAATTACTTTACCACAGATAGTAGCATCGTAGACAAAATCGATCAGTTTATCAATGGGTTGTTTTATGCTAATATTCCTGTGCCCCAAATTATAGAGATGCATATGGAAATTATCGATGATTTTTCCAAACAATTGAGGTTAGAGGGCAGGGATGATGAAGCTTTACTAGACTACCGTTTAGCCTTAATTGATGTTTTGGCTCATTTGTGCGAGACCTATAGATGTTCTCCACCCAAACACAACAACCAATCCTGAATTAATTTTATAGATTATTATACCTATTTAAATTAATAGCAAAAATCCATACTGATAGCGGATGGTTTAGAAACACAATTAAGCAACCCCCGAAGAAACTTTAGCCTTTGACTTTTTGTATCAGGTGAATTTCTAGATCAAATGCTCCCATTGTTTACCTAGTAACACTGTGCGTCAGTCAAAAGTATTGTGAACTCTTGCTTTGATATTTGATAAATGGTTGGTTTATTTCCGCCGAGGTGTACTAGGTAGTATTTACTTCTAGAAAACACAGGGAACAGGGTAAGAGCAAGGAAGTGTTTCTTTCATTATTAGGAGGCTCCCAAACAATTCATCCATTGCCATAGTCCCATCAGCCAACAGAAAGCAGATAGGGTTGCTATAGTTTGATTGGAGCGCAGTTCGAGATATGCTGTTGGTAAGGCTGGATTACAACAGCAATCATCTATGACGTTAACTTACAAGATGTATTTCCGTTCCTATTTATAGATAGCCTGTGCCATATATGGATAAAGTCAGAAAAACCTACGTTCTCAAGCTATATGTAGCAGGGAATACGCCGAATTCAGTACGGGCCTTGAAAACACTGAAAAACATTTTAGATCAAGAGTTTCAAGGGGTTTATGCTTTGAAGGTGATTGATGTGCTAAAAAATCCGCAGCTAGCGGAAGAAGACAAAATATTAGCCACGCCAACTTTGTCTAAAATTTTGCCACCTCCTGTCCGCAAAATTATTGGCGATTTATCAGATAGGGAAAGAGTACTAATTGGTTTGGATTTGTTGTATGAAGAATTAACAGAAGAAGAATCTGAAGACTAGAAAAATTAAAGTTTAAATAGTCATTTAACAAAAGAGTATGTATAGAAACTGGGTTAAGTACCCATCGATTGGAAGCAAAAATGAGTGAGCAAGAACAATCAGGGCAAAGTAATACAAATGTACTGCAAGGTGTAGAAAAAATACGCACCATGATTGAAGGATTTGATGATATCAGTCATGGTGGATTTCCAGTTGGCAGAACAACTTTAGTCAGTGGCACTTCTGGGACAGGGAAAACTTTATTTTCTCTCCAGTTTCTCTACAACGGCATTAGTTTTTTTGATGAGCCGGGAGTTTTTGTAACTTTTGAAGAATCTCCGAGGGATATTATCAAAAATGCCTGTATTTTTGGTTGGGATTTACAAAAACTAATAGAGGAAGGAAAATTATTTATTCTGGATGCTTCTCCAGATCCAGAAGGTCAGGATATTGTGGGTAATTTTGATTTATCTGCACTGATTGAGCGTTTACAATATGCGATTCGTAAATACAAAGCTAAACGAGTTTCGATTGATTCATTAACTGCTGTCTTTCAACAATATGAAGCCATAGGCATAGTACGTCGGGAGATATTTCGTCTAGTCGCCCGTCTGAAGCAGTTGGGTGTCACCACCATTATTACCACTGAGCGCAGTCAAGAGTATGGACCAATTGCAGCTTTTGGAGTGGAAGAATTTGTTTCCGATAATGTGGTGATTGTGCGGAACGTTTTAGAAGGAGAACGTCGTCGTCGTACTATAGAAATTCTCAAGTTACGGGGTACTACCCACATGAAAGGGGAATATCCGTTCACAATTACCAATGATGGTATTAATATTTTTCCTCTGGGGGCGATGCGGTTAACCCAGCGTTCCTCCAACGTGCGGGTATCCTCTGGGGTGAGGACTCTAGATGAGATGTGTGGGGGTGGTTTCTTTAAAGATTCCATTATTTTGGCAACGGGAGCCACCGGAACCGGCAAAACCTTATTGGTGAGTAAATTTATCCAAGATGGTTGTGTGACAGGAGAGAGGGCAATATTATTTGCTTATGAAGAATCTCGGGCTCAATTGTCTCGTAATGCCTATTCTTGGGGGATTAATTTTGAGGAGTTAGAGCGTCAGGGATTGTTGAAGATAATTTGTACCTATCCAGAGTCTACAGGGGTAGAAGACCACCTGCAAATTATCAAGTCAGAGATTGCTGATTTTAAACCGGCTAGAATTGCCATTGATTCCCTTTCTGCCTTGGCTAGGGGGGTAAGCAATAATGCATTTAGGCAATTTGTGATTGGTGTCACGGGTTACGCCAAACAAGAAGAAATCACAGGGTTTTTCACCAATACCACAGACCAGTTTATGGGTTCTCATTCCATTACAGATTCCCACATTTCCACCATTACTGACACGATTATTATGTTGCAATATGTGGAAATTCGGGGAGAAATGTCGCGAGCCATCAATGTATTCAAAATGCGTGGCTCTTGGCATGATAAGGGTATCCGTGAGTACAACATTACCGCTGATGGTCCGGAAATAAAAGATTCTTTCCGGAATTACGAAAGAATTGTCAGTGGTGCTCCAACACGCGTTACTATCAATGAAAAGGCAGAACTTTCTCGCATTGTCAGAGGATTTGAAGACAAGCAGGGTTCTGACACTTCAAGTTAGCATCATGTTATATTCTGTGGTGAAAAACGGTTTCTACCGCTTAATTTTTGTGTGAGGGGATGCGGTGAAAGGACAGCAAATATTCCATAGCTTCTTACCTGGCGTGACAGTGGCGGTATTAACAACTCAGCCTGCTTGGGCTGAGACTGTAAAAGTAAACGACTCGCAACTGAATCCCACGCCCAGTGTTTTAACTTCCACTTATGGTGGTAAATTACTAAGTAATAATAATGAGATTAGCGATCGCACCTTGTCTGCCCAGGTGACTCCTGCTGGAACAACTATAGTTAAGGTTGAACCTATTGCCAGCAAACATTTAGGCACCCGGGTGGCTGGCAAAACAGGGGTACCCATAGGGAAAAGATCCCAAAAACGGGTGTCAAAGATGATACCTGATGTATCGATTCCTGAACATTTACTGGGAAATGATTTTGCTCGAAGTGACAAAGAACTGAGTTCGTCATTATCCAAAGGGAATAGAATACGAAATAATGTTATTGCTAAAGAAACTAATTTAGTTGCTAATAGATCGGAACAATCGGTTTCTTCTCAACTAAGTGCAGGCGATCGCCTAAAATCTGCTTTACTAAGATCTAGTAAAAATAATACTGTATCCCAACCTGTGGAGCTAAATAGCTGCCGGCAGGAAAGGAAGGGCAACACCAATGTACCCGTGGCTTTAGTGCTTGCCTCCCATAAATGTAACAGTCAAACAAAACTAAGACAAAAGCTAGCACAAACAGAGCAGCCCAAACCTCCTGCCGTGGAAAAACCTGGGGTTACTACATCTACTCCAGTTCCCAACTATCTTAATCCCAGTTCCAATCCTTTAAAATTTCCTACTAAACCAGAGGAAGTGAAGGCCCAGGGGACTCAACCGATTACCTTAAAACAGGCGTTGGAATTAGCCAGACGCAATAATCGGAACTTACAAATAGCACTATTGCAGTTGCAACGCTCCAAAGGAGCATTAAGAGAGGCACAAGCAGCTTTATATCCCAACATTGGTATTCAAAGCCAAGTGAGTCGCCAACAGTCTTCTAGTAGTCAATTGAGTGATGAGTTGCAATCCCGGGCCGAGGAGGGTTTGCCACCCGAATTGCGTAGTCCTTCACGAGATCCGGTAAATACCAACTTTACAGCCCTAGCACAATTCACCTATAACCTCTACACATCTGGTAACAGGTCAGCGACAATTAAAATCGCCAAAGAACAGCTGCGTAATTCTGAATTAGAGGTGGAGCGTATCTCCGAGCAAACTCGTCTGGATATCAGTGTTGCATACTACCAGCTGCAACAAGCAGATGAGAGGATACGGATTGCCCAATCTGCTGTGAAGAATGCACAAGCCAGTTTAAAAGATGCTCAAGCTTTGGAACAAGCTGGAGTAGGTACGCGGTTTGACGTGTTGCGTTCCCAGGTAAATTTAGCTAACGCTCAACAACAACTGACTACTGCCATTTCAGGCAACGGAGGTCAACGAGTGCGCCGTCAGCAGTTAGCGAATCTGTTAAGTTTGCCTCCGACGGTTAATCTCAGTGCCTCAGACCCGGTAAAATTAGCTGGTCTGTGGGACAAGACCCTAGAACAAAGTATTGTGCTGGCTTTTAAAAACCGTCCAGAATTGCGACAAAACCTGATACAGCGTACTATTAGCGAGCAGCAACGACGACAAGCATTATCAACTTTAGGACCACAAATTAGTTTAGTTGCTAATTATGACCTGTTGGATCAGTTTGATGATCGCATCGGTCTTACTGATGGTTATTCAGTTGCCTTAAGAGCTACCATGACCTTGTTTGATGGTGGAGCCGCTAAAGCACAAGCATCTCAGGCAAAAACCAATATTGCGATCGCTGAGACTCAATTTGCTCAACAAAGGGACCAAATCCGCTTTGATGTAAAAAGTCAATACTCTATATCCCAGGCGAATTTGGAAAATGTCCAAACTGCTAATGCTGCTTTGGAACAAGCTAAAGAAGCATTGCGTTTAGCCCGGTTAAGATTCCAGGCTGGTGTTGGGACTCAAACTGAGGTAATTGCCTCAGAAGACGACCTTACCAGAGCGGAAGGCGATTATAGTGATGCGATTTTGAATTACAATATTGCCCTGGTTCGTTTACAAAGAGCTGTTACTTCCAGATCATCCCGTTAAATTTAGCCGTTCGGGTTCTCAATCATCGATGGCAAATATGCTCAAGATTAGGGTTTTCAACTGCTGAGCAACCTCTTTTCCCTGAGAAAAGGGGTTTTTGCCTGTCTTGGAGATTTATTTAAATAATTAGTGATTGTTTATTTTTATTTGCCAGCCCTCAGAGGAATTTCTCTTTTATGACACTGAATTAAGTTCTGCTGAATAACCCTCTTCTGTCACTCTGGGAAGAAAAAATAAATGTAGGTTGGGTTGAGGGACGAAACCCAACAACCAAAGACTTTGGTATTGTTGGGTTTCACTCCGTTCAACCCAACCTACGCCTAAAATCATACAAGTCCGTAAAAATAAGGGTTTTGAATTTTTATCTAGCGAGAGTGATTAAAGAGGAATAACTAACTAGGGTCTACTGAATAAGTAGAAAACATTGATAAATCAATGCTTTTGGGCTATTTTTTGGGGAATAAGTGTAAGGGAATTAGGATTTTCAACCTAAAATACTTGCATCTGGTATTTTTTGCGGGTAAAAAAATAGAAACCCATAGGCTGTAGCTATTGCCTATTGCCTATTGCCTATTCTCTACCTCCACAATCATGACTTTTTGCTGCAAGCCCTAGTTAGTTGTTGATATGTTGGGAAATCATTACAATAACTTGACGTACTCCCTGGGATAAATCCGCAGGGATTCTCAAAGGATGTTACAAAGCAGGCTAAAGCCTTGCTTTTCCACCCTTCTTCCTGCTTCTTAGACTCTTAACTAGACTGTCACCAGTCCCCGTCAGAACGTCTCCACAGGCAACTTGCTCCACGCTGCGTCCCAGCGCGTTGACTCCTCTGTTGCGAATCACTTGTGCTGCTGCTACATCTCGATGTGTTGTGTAGCCGCATGACTGACAAAAATGAATCCTGTCTTTTAACTGTTTTTTTCCAGTGTGGGCATTGCATTGAGGACAAACTTGAGATGTGTAATCCTTATTTACTTTGGCAAAATACACACCCCGTTGACAACATACCCATTGCAAGATTGAAACAAATTGCCCAAATCCAGCATCAAGAGTGTGCTTACAAAACATCCCTCTTGCCCACACACCCAAATCAATATCCTCAACAAAAATCATTCCTGCCCCGTCGCAAAGCTTATGAGCTAACTTAAAATGCCAGTCTTTACGACTATCACAAATGCGTTGATGCAATCTGGCAATCTTTCGATTTAATTTGTGCCTATTTTTTGACCCCTTGTGTTTTTTCTTTAACCTACGTTGCAGCAGTTTCAGCTTGCGGTGTAGGGTTAAAAGAAATCTAGGACGTTCAATTAAAGTACCGTCAGAAGTTGCAACAA
>JASJCJ010000081.1 GCA_030066045.1 Calothrix sp. MO_167.B12 | reverse complement strand
TTACAGTAAAATTTATACAATATCTGCACAATCTGGCTTGGGTTTGGTATGACTACCAAGCCATTCAGTAAATTCCTCTCTATCTAACTTACCAGATGCAAGTTGCAAAATTACTTGTTCTTGCTCATCCACCCCGGCATCAATTTCAAAACCGTTTAACACCAAGAAAACTTCCATCGCAGCATGACCAATGCGTTTGTTACCATCTATAAAGGGGTGGTTTTGAATTAGGGAAAAACCAAGTGCTGAAGCTTTCTCAACTATAGTTAGATAAAGTTCCTCCCCAGCAAATGTCATCTGTGGTTGAGCAATTGCTGACTCCAGTCTACCAAGGTTAGAAATACCAGCAGCACCACCAGACTGTTCGATGATGCGATGATAAAGTTCTAAAACCTCTTCCAAGGTTAGATAGCGCATCACGCTAGCCGTTTGTAAAGTTCAGTATTTTTCTTGAGTACATAAGTCGTAGCATCTTGGAAAGATGTTTCTGGCTGTTTCAGCAATTGTTCAACACCCATTAATACCAATTCTTCGATAGATACACCAAGGTGAGTGGCGGTTTCTTGAAGTTGTTCTAGATGCTCGTCGGGAATTTGGATAGAGATGGTTTTCATTGCTAGGTAAAGGTTTGAGCATACCATCACTGTAGCATTAGTTGTTTAATCCCACTTTCGTGTTGTAAATTAGCGATCGCTCACTTTGCAGTGAAGGTGTAGTAAAATCTATGATGATATAATTCTCATATCTCTTCTCATTACATACCTTTCCTCTGTTTGATTTCACTCATTGGTAACAGCAAGGTATCTTCAATTTCTTGTCTGACTTCTCGGCTTACATAACAATCACTATTTAGGCATTTTAATAGTAGTAAATTAGAATATTCATATTCAGTTAATAATCTCATTTCTACATCATCTTCATATTCTGTCAATAATCTCATGTCTACATTATCTTTATATTCAGTTAAGAGTCTCATTTCTACCGGATTAAATTGCCAATCATGCCCAATATTACGTTTTTCAATAATGGCTTCTCTAAATTGATTAGCCCAAGCTTTACCACTAGTATTCCACCATGATTGAACTTGTTCGCCTGTCCATGGTGTATAATCAATCTTATCAGGTAAATTCAATCCAATTTTTGCAATAATTTGCTTTTTATGAAATAGATCCCCAAATAATATATATTTAGTATCCTCTTTAGTTTTATAATGGTTAGACAAAATCATAAATTCTAGATTTTCCAACAGTTCTAGGATTCCCAACAAAAACAGATCGATAGCAATATCCGCTTCTATGTTTAGCATATTAAAACAACTTATATGTATATCAGTCTCATGACCTATACTTAGAATAAAATTAGGACAAGGGAAGTTGGTATCCTTTATTATCCAACCCGAATTGATACTTCTTCCTAGTAAAGATGAGTCATAATAAATAGCACGAACTGTTGCCTTTTTATAAGAAGAATAAAATGAATTTGATTTTTTATTTACCCATTCTAAAAAATGTTGAATTTTTTTATTGTTAGCTACTAATTCATCAATCTTCCGCTTCATCAACAAAACCAACTCATCCGCATTCCGTAACATTTCAGCAGTTAGCAAAAATACCTCACGCCATCGTTTATCTGTAATCTTCTCTATCAACCTTTCTAAAGAACCACTATTCTGTGTCTCTACAATTTCCCTTGCTGTAAAATACTCCTGAAATGTCAGATGCGAAAACGAATAAATACCCTTTGCTCGTTCCACTAATAACCCATGTTGTGACTCAATCGACTTTAAAACAGCTTCGCTATCTAGTTCTAATTCCTCTGGTTTTATTCGAGCATTCGGTATATTGTAAATAAAATTCCCAATATACTCTTCAACAATCTTTTGTTTAAAGAAATAATCTTTATTCTCAAAAGTGGTCAATGCTATTTGACTTAGTAAATCTTCCTTACGTTTCACAGAAAGGTTTTTATAAACCACATCTCGCTCAATGTTGCGATTCGCATCCCATTTTTTTAACAACACGCCCAAGCCTTCTTCATAAAGTTCAGAACGATTAGCAGGAAAATTTCCAGCTTCACCGAATACTAAGCAAAGCAGTGTCAGCAACAGAGGATTAGTTGCTAGCTCATGAATTGGTTTATTTTCTTCTAGCTTTTTGATAAATTTCTCTGCTTTTACCAAGTCATCTTTTACACGGAACCAGTTTTGCGCGAAAATGGTTATTTGTTCTTTGTCAAAATCTGCTACTTCTATTTCAGTAAAGCTTTCAAAAGTATATTCCTTTGCTGCAATCCGACAGGTGATAACAAACTGATTGATGTGGAATTGTTCGGAAAAATCCCGAATTTGTCGTAATACCCGTTTTGTGTCCTCTTCCCTAACTTCATCCAAGCCATCAAGTAATATAAATGCACAACCTTTTTGAATTATTTTTTGGATTACTACAATATCTATATCTACATGAATCTTCTGATAGAGGTACGTCAATAAATCTGGCGTTCCATCTGCTTCTGCAAAATCTTTAAGGGTAACGAAAATTGGCACATATTTAGCCAACAATTTACCCTCAATACACTGCATTGCTAGATATTTTAAAAATGTAGTTTTCCCAGCACCTGGTTTGCCTAAAACCATCAATTTACTGTAACGCTTTATCGCTTTTATTCCCAGTACACTTTTTTGGCTCACATGGTTAATTCCAAAGCGATGAAAATTCTCTATATCGCAGTTTTGCAACAATTCTGAAATGTCTAACCTTCTACGTGCGCTAATTTTCTCCAAAATATTGACGTTAGTATAAATACCCCGTTCTCCTGTCAACTCAATTGGCTGTTCCATATCCAACACCCGCATAGTTCCGCAGCGTTGTTTGATGCTGGGTTTGATTTGTTCGCGGATTTCTTGAACTAGAACAGCAATTGTATTGTCTGTTTCATCAATATTTGAGTAATTAGAAGGCTTCCATCGTTTATATTGCTGACTGAGATACTCCCGCAAACGGCTTTCTTTTCCGGTACCTTTACCTCTAAAAGAAAACTTTCTGTAAATCCCACTCAGACAAGTGTTGAGGTTACTTTCACTAATATAAAGTGCTTCTGTAACTTCAACTCGACTTTTTCCGCCAGCAAACATTTCCAGAAAGACTTGCTTCTCTCGATTTGACAATTCAGCATATGGTTCTAGCTGCTTGAGAAAGTCCTCTGGAAACGACATTCGCTCACCTCACAATCACCTATAGCCAGTGTAGCGAAATCGACTTGGCATAGTTTGCAATTAAGTCAAGATAAGTCAGGTTAAGTCAGTACAAGTCAAGTAAATAGCTACAAAAGAAAATTGCGACATTAGGCTCAGTCAACCTAATGAAGGAACCGCAATGCTGGAAACCTTATTACCTCTGGTTTGGGAAAAATCTCTGGAAATTATCCTGACGCTGCTGCTCAAAAAATTCTGGAAATGGGTACTAAGCAATAACAATCTCAAAAGTACCAACCTCAAAAACCAGATTGTCTTGCTCTATCTCCACTTTTGTTTACTCAAAACACCAGTCAAGGAGAATTTAGAATTTAGAATGAAGAATTTAGAATTATTACCCCATCGATGTAGGCAAAGCCTTCGGTGTAGGGTATCGAGGAGCTTGAAATAACAAATTTATTACATTCATGTATGGGTTTTCTCTCCTGCTCCCTGCTCCCCTGCCTCTTCCTGACTCTCTACGGATGAATCCACACGGCTTGATGAGAAGTCTATTTTTTGGTCATATCCCCATCACAGCAACCACACTAAGGTAAATCACAACTGTTTAGATGGTGTTGCTTGAGAAGTGATACCATCTAAAAATAAATCAAAAATCATGATACTAGCTGTACTATAAATCTCTACACGGTTTTCAAAGTACAATCTGTCATGGTTAGATTCAATGGGTTAATTTAACCCCAGCTAAGCTGTTAAGCGTCTAAGTTGTATACATAAAGCGGGCAGGACTTCGGCGTGAGCTCAGTCGAACGCTGCCCGCACTACAATTACCTGATTTTTTACTTTATACAATTTAGCTGCGTATTAACTTATCAATCTTGGGAATCACACTCCAAGTTTGACAAAAATCAATTTTACTTAACATAAATTAACTCTTATCCTCTACTTAATTGCTCCATGAGTTTGCAATCTTCTTACTCCGACAAGATTTTAGTTGTTGATGATTCTCCAGATAATGTGTTTTTAATCAAAACCATTTTGGAGGAAGAAGGTTATGATGTTACCACCGCAGAAAATGGTCCTACGGCATTGGCAAGGGTTGCTGAGTCTAATTTTGACTTGATATTACTAGATGTAATGATGCCGGGGATGGATGGTTATGAAGTTACTAAGCGAATTCGAGAGAATGAAGATATATTATTTGTTCCTATTTTATTAATTACTGCCCACGATTCCCCCAATGTAGCTCATGGATTGGATTTGGGTGCGGATGATTTTATTCGTAAACCTGTGACGGTGGATGAATTATTGGCAAGGGTGCGATCGCTAGTACGCTTAAAGCATAGTATAGATGAAAGGGATGAAATTGATCGCCAGCGTCAAGATTTTGTTTCCCGTCTCACCCATGATTTACGTACTCCCCTAGTGGCAGCAGAACGAATGATGACTTTGTTTTTGGAGGGTGCGTTAGGAGAATTGTCACCATCAATGGCGGAGGCAATGACTATTATGGCGCGTAGTAATAGTAACTTGCTATCGATGGTAAATACCTTATTAGAAGTTTATCGGTTTGAAGCTGGGCGGAAAAATTTAACTTTTCAACCTGTTGATTTATCTAAGTTGTTAACAGAAGTAGCAGATGAATTAACTCCCTTGGCAGAGGCGAAAAAGTTAGTTATTAATACTGGCAAGATAGATATATTGGATACTAGTGTGGTGATGGGCGATCGCTTGGAGTTACATCGGTTATTTACTAATTTGGTAGGTAATGCAATTAAATTTACTGATAATGGTTCCGTAATTCTACGCTTAACGGAATCAATTCCTGGAGATAAAGATATCACTATTGAAGTCGCAGATACGGGTCAAGGTATTCCCCCAGAGGAACAAGCTACTTTATTTGAAAGATTTCGTTCCGGAAGTCATAAACGTTCTGGTAGTGGTTTAGGACTGTATCTTTCCCGTCGCATTGTGGAAGCACATCAAGGTACTATTCAAGTGAGTTCGGAACTAGGTAAGGGTAGTGTATTTACTGTTAATTTACCTGTTAAACAAGAATAAATGAGTATTATTCTCAAGGCTTCAGATCCCCGACTTTTAGGAAAAGTCGGGGATCTATTTTTTGATTTAAGGCATCGTATAGCACTACACGCAAGTCACGCATTCAAAAGTTGATTGCACATAGCTTTTAGAGTCCTACTACTTCTCTTAATATACAAGGGTGCGTTATGCTAACATACCTCCGCACGCCCGCCATATTAATGGATGGTGCGTCACCACATATCTTGCACTTTCTCAATAAGCGTAAGGTGGGCATTGGTGGGTTACGAAATAATAAGGGTTACATACGATAATTTTCGCAATAATCATGTGGTGCAAGATGTGAATTACGCTACGCGATAACACACCCTACTGGACTGACACGCCTAAAAATGTAGGTTAGGTTGAGTGACAGGGAAACCCAACAAAGCTTTACTGGTGTTGGGTTTCATTCTTCAACCCAACCTACACCTATTGCACTGGATGGTGCGTTACGCTTTGCAATAACACACCCTACGTATTTTTCAAAAATCAAAACGCACGCCCGCCATATTACTGGATGGTGCCGTACTCTCGTCGATAACACACCCTACATGTTTTAAGCGCAAGCGTAGGCTATGCCAACACAAATCAAATAGTAATCATATATGATAATAAACAATAATTCATAATGTTCGCCATTAGGGTATGATTTCTAACATTTTAGCTGGTGATATTATCCATACACAAAGAGAGTTTTTTGCTACTGGGAATACCAGAAATATTGATTTTCGGATTCAACAGTTAAAAAAGTTGAAACAAATCATGATTGATGATGAAGAATCTATTTATCAGGCTTTAAAATTAGATTTGCATAAACCCAAGTTTGAAAGTTTTGCCACAGAAATCACAATTATAAATAAAGAAATTGACTACACTATCAAAAATATTAAATCTTGGAGTAAGCCAAAACCAGCTCAAGTATTCTGGCAACTATTACCAGCATCAGCCAAAATTTATGCAGAACCCCTGGGAGTAGTATTAATTATTGGTGCTTGGAATTATCCATTACAATTAGTTATGGTGCCTTTAATTGGCGCGATCGCAGCCGGAAATTGTGCCATTATTAAACCATCAGAATTGGCTCCCCATACTTCTAGTTTGGTTGCGGAAATCATTGGTAAAAATTTTCCTCCAGAATACATTACTGTGGTGGAAGGGGGTGTGGAAACTAGTCAAGCTTTAATTCACCAAAGGTTTGACCATATCTTTTTTACTGGTGGTACGGCTGTAGGTAAAATTGTCATGGCGGCTGCGGCAAAGCATTTAACACCAGTAACTTTAGAGTTGGGTGGTAAGAATCCTTGTATTGTGGATGCTGATATTGATATTCAAACAACAGCTAGGCGGATTATTTGGGGTAAGTTTATTAATGCTGGGCAAAGCTGTGTAGCACCAGATTATTTGTTAGTAAATGACCAAATAAAGGATGATTTATTAGCAGCAATTAAACAGAATCTGCAATCATCCTATGGTGATAATACTCAACTTAGTTCTGATTATGCCCGGATTATTAACCAGAAAAATTTTGATAGGTTAGAAAAGCTATTACAATCAGGTGACATTATTATTGGGGGAGATACAAATCGAGATGAACTTTATATTGCTCCCACGGTAATTGATAATGTAAGTTGGGATGATAACATAATGCAAGAAGAGATTTTCGGTCCCATTTTACCAGTAATTACATATACAGATATATCAATTGCGATCACTACAATTAATCAACATCCCCAACCCTTAGCTTTATACTTATTTTCTCGTAATCAAAATATCCAAAAACAAGTCCTAGAATCAACATCATCCGGGGGAGTTTGTATCAATGATACCATGATGCATTTTAGCCTCCCATCTCTACCATTTGGTGGTGTAGGTAACAGTGGTATTGGTAAATATCATGGAAAGGCAAGTTTTGAGACTTTTTCTCATTACAAAAGCCTGTATAAAAATCCCTTCTGGTTAGATATTAATTGGCGATACCCTCCCTACAAAGGTAAATTATCCTTTTTAAAGCAGCTTCTTAGGTTTTGAATAGGATGCGATGTTCCGAAGGAACCACCTGACTGCGATCCTAAAAAAATACTCACACAGGTTTGTTAATTTCTGCTTTGCGAACTAAGATATATAGAGTGGTAAGGTCGTCCCAAATTCCTTGTTCAGTTTGAAGTGCTTCTAATTCTGCTTCAAAGTTAGCTTTGGCTTCTGCTAAGGGTATTGATGTAAGTTGTGACAGAAGTTCTTCAGATTTACTATGGAATGAAAACGAAATTAATTCTTTCCATTTTGTTTTTACAGAATCAAAACTAACATAACTACCATGCTGTTCAGTTTTGATATCAATCCCTTCAAAGCCAGCATTGACAAACAACTGTTTACAGCTTTCAATTGAACCAATTCGATTGCTATGTTCAAGCTTCATACCATATCTTCCCAGCACAGAACGTAAAACAACCTGCCCAATGTAAGCAGTATTTGCTGGTGTATGAATGGCGAGTAACCCACCGGGCTTGAGAAATTTATACCAAGCCCTTAATGCGGCTTGTTTATCTTCTATCCAAGGAAATGTATTTGCACACAAAATTCGGTCAAAACTATTAGCTGGATAATCAAGTAATTCAGCATCCGCAAGTTGAAGCTCAACATTGCTTAACGACAGTGCTTTGACTTTACTCCTAGCTACATCAAGCATTTGTGGAGAAATATCAACACCAATCACCCTACCCCCAGCACCAACAATTTTAGCAGAGGCGATCGCTAAATTACCTGTCCCCGTGCCAATATCTAAAATATGCTGCTGAGAACTAATGTTTGAGTACTCAAGAAGAAGATGACAAATTTGCAAACGCCATTGGCCATCATCGTAATTTTTGCTTCTGCGGTTGTATAAGTCTGCAATTCTTCGCTTGTAATCATTTAAATCAAGCTGTTGAGACATATTTATTCCAATTAGATAAACAAAGCAGGGTCAACATGAAACAATTCACCTAAAGCCTTTGCTTGTGCTTTACTAATTTCCCTTTTCTGATTAATAACTTCAGAAACAACTCCCTTAGAACCAATCACTCCCACCAAATCAGCTTGTTTCATTCCTCGCTGTTCCATCAAAAAGAGCAACATTGAATGGGGATTAGATGCAGTTCCAGGGGAATAATATTCTTGCTCAAACTTCTCAACCAAAGTAATCAGTAATTCGTAAAGCTCATTTTCTTCTGGACTGCGGTTTTGACGGTGCATCAGTTCTTCTACAATAGCCAGAACCTTTTCATTTTCTTGTTCATTTCTAATTAGTTTAGGTTGATACTCAGACAACAATTCAAAAAGTCGCACACGGAGTCATTCAATATTTCTACACTCAAAACCCTTAAAAGCTACCATACCGCTCCTCAGCCCAAGGTTCTCCTCGATTGTGGTAGCCATTGCGTTCCCAAAACCCTGGTTCATCCTTTTCTAGAAACTCCAAACCGTTAATCCACTTGGCACTCTTCCAAGCATAGAGATGGGGAACAACCAACCGCATGGGACCCCCATGTTTTTCTGGTAAAGGCTCACCAAATAGTTTGAAAGCAAAGAAATTTTCTTCCCTGACGAAATCTTCCAGGGGAATATTGGTAGTGTAACCACCATAACAATGTTCCATCACATAAGCAGCTTGGGGTTCTACCTCAATTAACTGCATAAAGTCAGTTACCTTAATCCCCGTCCACTTTACATCCAGTTTTGACCACCTAGTTACACAGTGGAAGTCAGCAGTAAATTCCTGCTGGGGTAATGCCATAAAATCTGACCATGTAAAGGTTTTTGCTTGAGTCAAACCCCACACCCGAAATTCCCATTCCTCCATATTAACTTTGGGGGTGTCACCATAAGTTAATACGGGGAAGCCTTTGGCTAAATATTGACCAGGAGGTACTCTATCATCTTCTGGAGAGGGCTTTTGAAAAAATTTCATAGCGATTCGTAAGATAGAAGTCGGGGATCGAAATCGTTGCCCAATTCAAATTCCAAGGTTAAAAAGCCACCCTGCAATTGGTGTACCTCACGTACCTCAAAAGTGCTGTATACCTTGAGGGGAACCTCACCCTAACAAGAGCGGACATCCCTCTCCTTAATGCGGACATCCCTCTCCTTAATCAGGAGAGGGAAAGATTTTTGCACGGCAAAAAGCGAGGGTGAGGTTTTTCATGTTTGGTTTTAATTCTGGATTCTAGCTTCAGAATTATTCCTCGTCTTCCTCTTCTTCATCAGTAGGATAAACAAATGTAGAGCGTCCACTCAAAATAGACTTGCCCAAAGATAAAGCCTTCTGTGCTTCAAATTCTGCTTTACGTCTCCAGTGGGCGCGACGTTGATCTCGTTTTGCTTTCGATGTTTTCTTCTTAGGAACAGCCATGACAGCAGATATGGTAATTTTTTACAGTTTTACTATTCTATGCTATTTACGCCTTTGTGGTGGAGTCAGAGGAACGGCTAAAACTGACTAATTATTTTCAGGAGCTGGTAATGACTGGGATGGCTGTTGTATTGGCTGGGGTTGCTTGGTATTGGTGGAATTGGAAATTTGCGGTGGAGTGCTGAAAAACAGTAAGTTACGCGCCATTTTAAAATAGGTTGCCCAGCGTTGTGGATCGGGTTTAGCACGCCACTGGGGACGAGTGACTTCCAATGCCATCACAGGAACAATAGAACCTTGATTTTGTACGGAGACAATGATGGAAACATCTGTCACCAAGATATCTTTGTCAAAACTGCGTTGAGCAGCAGCTCTTGCCATTGCTTCTGCCCTTCTGAGCAAGCTTTGGTAGCTTTCGGAGGATAAACGATCCAGAGATAGGTCAACTCTGGTGGTGTAAGCTTGTACCACCTGGGGAGCGATCGCTTCTATGGTAAACCACATGGGCACAGCAGAAGCCAACAAAAATAAGCCTAAACCTCTCCGGATTGGGTTTACAATTGATGGCATAAATGGAATGAGACTTTTCCCTACCCTCCCCACTGGAAAGGGAATAATAGTTAATGGTTGGCAAATATCTTTCCTGCTCATTACCTCTTAACTCCTAAATTTAAATTGGTAAGTTGAAATTTAATGAAAGTATTTTCTTTGACAATCAAGGTTATAAAAAATACATTTAGTCTGGAGATTTAATTATAATTCCCTAGACTAGAAAACAACTAGGTTAGCCTTGTTTCCATTGCCAAGCCAACTACAGTCTCAGTTCAGCACACCATCATTTAAGAACCGCGCCATGGCAAATAATTGGGCGATCGCTATTGGCATTAATCAATATCAGTTTTTTCAGCCCCTAGGTTGTGCCCAAGCGGATGCTGAGGCGCTCAGGGATTACTTAGTCACCGAAGGTGGTTTTTTACCGGAAAAATGTCTGTTAATGACGGATACTTCAGCACCCTTTGGAGATAGATCCACCTATCCAAGCAAGGACAATATTCTGCGATTGGTGGAAGATTTTGCAGCGGCCTGTTGGCAACCTGAAGATAAACTCTGGTTTTTCTTCAGTGGTTATGGGGTGAATCATCATGGACAAGATTACTTGATGCCCATTGCTGGAGATCCCGAACGTGTTGAGGAGACTGGGATTGATGTGCAAAGCCTATTGCAAGTAATCCAAATTACTGAAGTTAATGCCCTGGCATTGTTTGATTTTAATAGAGCTTTTGCTAACAAAGGTAATAACCCCATAGGACAAGAAACCATAGAACTTGCCCAAGAGTTACAAGTTTCCACCATTATTTCTTGCCAACCAGAGCAATTTTCCCACGAAAGCCGAGAACTCGGTCACGGATTTTTTACTGCGGCTCTGATTGAGGCACTGCGTTCTGGTAATGGTAAAGATTTAACTAATCTAGAAAATTATCTCAGTGTCAGGACTCCAGAGCTTTGTCATCACTATTGGCGACCAACACAAAACCCAGTTACTATTATTACCCCTGGAAACCCGGGAATTACAGGCACATCAACGACAACGGATATCACGATCACCTCGGAAAATAATAGCCTAATTCAACCAGAAGAGTTGTCTGAAGATATCTTCTCTACTGCCAAAGCTGCACCAAGATTACAGGCAAATTACTTAAAAAATTATACTAATTGGCAATCTAGTCTAAATAATAATACTGAACAGTCTGCCGAAAAAGCAGTTTCTCCTGTATCTCCACCACCACTACCCCAACTTCCTGAAGTAGGACAAATTTCTGGAAGATTGCCAGAAATTCAATCTCCACAGCAACCCCAAGCAGAGAATAAAATCCCAATTACCAAGCAACTATTGTTGTGGGGGGCAAGTACAATCCTCCTACTCGGTTTAATTTTGATGGTTGTCATCCGCAATCAGGCAGGTTTTCAAACCACTGTTGACGAAACCCAGCAAAATAAGATTAGGGGGGATATTAATCCCAATCAACAACGGGCAGATGTGAAAACTCTACCCACCCTGGCTCGTGCCAACCCTTCTGCATTCCCAACTACCCCACCTCCGCCACAGCGAACTCCTACTTCCAAGGCAAAACAGGAAAACCAAGCTTTGCTAGATTTGGCAAAAATGTCCTTGAATAAAACCCAGGCTAGCGATTTGAGTAAAGCGATCGCTACTGCTCGTAAAATTAAATCTGGGGAACCCCTATACCAACAAGCCCAGGAAAATATCCTCATTTGGAGCCGGATGATTTTTGACTTGGCAGAGGGTCGCGCCAAACGTGGAAAATATAGTAGTGCTATTGCTGCGGCTAAGTTACTCACTAAAGATGGTCCTCTGTATCCCAAAGCACAAGCAGCAATTAAGAGATGGCAGTTTGAGAGCAAACAATCTTTTACGAATAAAACACTTTTAGATGCCGCCAATGCCCTAATCAAAAAGGGGCAAGCATCTACCTATAATCGAGCCATTGCAGTGGCACAAACAGTATCCCCAGGGGAACCAGGTTTTGATACAGCCAAAAAATCGATCGATAAATGGAGTGAAAAAATTTTCGCGATCGCTCAAAAACGCGCCAATCGAGGTAAATTTAAAGATGCGATACAAGCTGCTGCTTTAGTACCAGAAGGTACAGTTGCTTACAATAAAGCCCAAGCAGCGATGAAAAAATGGCAAAGTAAATAGTAGGCAGTTTGTCGTTTCAGTTAGCCTCCTGCACTCCTGTGCTGCGCTAACAGTTATCAGATGTGTAGGTTGGGTTAAGCGACAGCGCAACCCAACAAAAAGCAGTCCTTGAGGTTGGGTTTGGTGATATCAACCCAACTTACTTTTATGTTGATTTCGCTTCAAACCCCTAAGCATATATCTTGCACCTTCTCAATAAGAGTAAGGTGGGCAATAGGTGGGTTACGGATAAATAAGGGTTTCAGGCTCTAATTTTCTCAATAATTTTGTGGTGCAAGATGTGAGTAAGCTCTTCCAGGGCGACTGTGCCAACGGGGTAGAAGATAGAGGATGGGGGACTAATATTACTTTTTACTCTTGAGATGAGTTGACCCTGTGTAAATATCTCATCAAAAGTCCAAACCTGAATTTGACTGAGTTTTCCAAATCCTAAATTTTCCTAAACCTTTGATGGAAATTATCAAACATACTTGGAAATACAAGACAAAAAATTCAAGTTTGTCCAAATTCCCATCAATCAATTCATAATCAGGAAACTCATCAAGATGAACACACCCAATCTCAAAATAAAAAAAAGATTTGTTAATTACTTATTTATCAACCTCACTGTATCAGGCTTACTAATGCTGACTACCATCGTTAATGGGGCAGCTCAAATGCAGGTTGAGACTTCATCACCAAACAACAATGATAAAACTGAGTCTGCTAATAAACAGCTTCCTAAACAACAAATTAAATCTACCAAAATATCTCGAATTAAATACCTAGGCAATTTCCCTTCTGATCGAAACAATGGTTGGAGTGAAAAACTCAATGGTGTAGCAAATGATGCTAAGAATTGGTTTTTTACTCAAGAAAAACAACTTTGGAAATTTCCTATCTCGCATAATCTTAATAAAAAGGTGACTCGATCTCAACCTAGGGCAGGCATTCTCAAGACAGGAATTCCTAATGCACTGAGAGGATACAACCACTACGGCGATTTGGATCAGTATCGTGGCTTTCTTTTTATTCCAGTAGAAGGCAAGGGTAAAATACCTCGGATTGCAGTATTCAAAGCGTCTAACCTCGCTTATGTTGATTCTTATCCTTTGAGATGGAATGGTAAGGCACAACGGCAATCTGGCTGGGTGGCAATTCATCCTCGCACAGGTTTGTTGTATACATCCAACAACATTATTGATCGGAACAATAATCCTATTTTTATTTATAAATTTAATTTAGAGCAATTAAAACGAGGAAAGTTGCAGTTACAGACTTACAACAAGTTATATCTCAAAGAGAATAATGGCAACAAACTTATAATTAAAAAATATTTGCAAGGAGGAGTTTTTTCCAGTAATGGTAATACCCTATATATTGTGAACGGGAAGGCAAAAGATTTTAATTCCAAAGATGGTGGAATATGGGTATTCAATGCTAAGAACGGCAAAAAAATCATAAAATCTTCCCAAAATGGAAGTTTTAAATTTGAATTTCATCCAGGTTTTTCTAAGTACGAAGAACCTGAAGGAATTACTTTCTGGAATTTAGATGGTGGCAGAGCACCTGGCATTAAAGGTGGTCAAATTCATGTCATTTTACGTGATAATGATTGGACTAATACTGATGAACTTTATCTAAAACATTATCGAGTACATTACTAACAAATAAAGGGCAGCCCAGCAACGGTTGCCCTTAAAAGCTTTATATTGGTGTTATTTGAGGGTCTATACAGTAATGGCACGAAGATAAGCGTAAATCCTTGATATTACTGCCTTGGGGATGTAGGGTGTAGGGTATGGGGTATGGGGAATTAAGGGAACTCCAGGAATTAAACAATTCGTAATTCGTAATTCGTAATTCGTAATTACGTTTTGTAATGGGGATTTAATTAAACCCCAACACAAAACAAACAACCCGTAGGGGATGGGGTTTTAAACCCCGCTTGAGTATAGATAAATTATCCCACAAGATGGGTTGACAGTTGACAGTGAAATTTACACGTTTTGTTGCCTGATAACTATGGGATGTTTTTTTATCTGCAAGTCCCTAAGAAGAAGGAAGTTTTCTTGGAAGCACGAAAATTCAATGTCTCCTTAAAATGAGCTAAATGAATGAAAGAGCACAACTATGTTTTTGAATCAAAAATAATCAACAACTAAGGATGTTGTAATTATTTTTTATTTATCTATAAAATATTTTAAGTAAAATCATCAATATTAAAAAACAATTTAAATATTTATGTCAGTAGTTTAACTGACATTAATGCTGGATTTCGATGCTTTTACAGGCAATTCTGCGGAAAACCCTTTGTTTATAGGATATTCTGGAGAAGATAATAATATTTAAGTTTACGTAATAATGGGAGTCTTAACATAAAGTAAGAATTATTTAATCCCTTGAATTACCAATAAATAAAGCTATTACTAATTTTATTCGCATCATTACCCAAGACAAATTTTTCCGGAGAGTTATGATGGCATAATGTTGTTAATATAACTGTTACAAAAACAGATTATGTCCGTAACTGTAGATACTCAGTCTAGCCGCTTCATTGAGCCATGGCCATACGTTGCTCTAGGAGCATCAGCTCTGGTATTTTTCGCATTAATAGTGGCTCCATTTTTTAAAAGAACCCTTGTTTCTAAGAATATAGTTGCTAGTGTAGGTCAACCTGTAAAACTCAAAGAATTTACCCTCAAACCTCAACCAATTGGGGCCTTGCGGGTGGATGCAGAAGCGCGGATTAGAACTAATCAGTGGGTTACTTACGAAATTCAACTCCTGGATGAACAAGGTAAATTAATTGCTTCTGGGGTCAAGCAAGGTTGGAAAGAATCTGGGCGTTGGTATGAAGATGGAGAGTCAGGAAGTTGGTCGGATCAGGATCTCAAGGGGGGTTTAGATATCCGCGCCAAGAAAGAAGAGAAGGTAACTCTGGCTTTAAATGTATTAGGTTATGGTGCTGGACGAAGAGATATCAATTTACCAGTATCCTTTAAGGTGAAAGTGGAAAATGGTGTTGTGGATACACGCCATTTATCGCCTGGTTTTTTTGGCTCTTTGGCATTGGGGATAATGTCATGGTTAGCTGTGCCGCAAATTGGCAAAAAAGTGATCACAGAAAGACTTAATGATAGCGATCCTAGTGCTAGGGCTACTGTTGGGGGAGCCAATAAACTGGTAAGGGTGAATGTGAATGTTAAGTCTGATGAAACTTCTCCCAGGGAATTGGAAGTACGGTTATTTATTAATAATTCCTATGGTGAACAAATCTATGCTGGCTCTGACTGCATTAAGCTCAATTTCAACACAGAAGATGGCAAGGTAGAAGGAGCTAGCGGCAAACTTCAGAAATTTTTCTTGTTTGATACCCAGGATTCCTACGGTTTTCAGGTAGAGGTTTTGCCAGACGCACCAATAGACCAAACAGATTTACTGGTCAAAGACGGGGCGCGTACTCGTACATCTGTGGATGTGGTTCATATTAATGCTGAACCCATAGATTCAACTCAGCCATAGGATGCCTAGCCGCTGCGCGGAGGTCAAGGGGAATTTAGAATTTAGAATTTAGAATTATTGGGTATCGAAGGGCTAATGAGATAAGGAAAACATTTTTTCTCTCCACGGATGAATCCAAGAGCTTGTATCCAGTTTATTTTTCGGTCATTCAATTTTAGATTTTAGATTTTAGATTTTGGAAAATATTCTCTAACAGTATTTAAGAAATAATTTTTTACTAAACATTTGTAACTAAATAAAGAGGTATTAATGTTAACTAAGATTTTTGCGGGATTGGCCGTATTGCTAGCTGCGATCGCTATTATTGATAGTTATACCCAAAAGTCGGCTTTGGTACTGCGAGAAGAAAAACAGGCAAATTATTCACCCCGATATGGAACCAACTTGTCTGGTGGGTATAACAGAAGTGGAGTGTGGATATATACCAATACCACTCGTAGTTATTACGAGGATTTTCGGGGCGGTGGTCCTGGTAGAGGTAAGTAAGGAGGGAAGGAGTTCGGAGTTCGGAGTTCGGGGTTCGGAGTAGGGGCGGGGTTTCCCCGCCCGGAGTGATGGAAGGAGACAAAGGGGAAGAAGTTGTGTTGAGACAAGATTGGATAATTTATTTTTTTGGAGTTCCCTAAGAAACGACTATGGAACAGGAAATTAATGCTGGATGTATCTCACAATTGACAGAGACAAAGACAGCTGTCAACAGTTCATTAAATAAAACCCAGCGACGATTATTACTGATGGCTGCTGCCGTATCTTCTGGTACTGGATTAGCAGTAGAATTACTATTAGGAACCCTAGCGAGTTACCTAGTGGGCAACCCGGCTTTAGCCTATGGCATTGCTGTAGGTGGTTTTTTAGCTGCTATGGGTATTGGTTCTTACCTCAGCCGCTTCATTGCTCCCCAAGCGGATGGTGATATTTTACAGCGTAAACTATTATTAGCTTTTGTGGGTGTAGAATTAGCGATCGCGCCCCTCACAGCTATATTACCTCTGGGGTTATTTGCCCTATTTGTCATGGGCGGTTCCATCTGGATGGAATTATTTTTAGTCACGGTAATTCTGGGTTTACTCGCAGGCTTAGAAGTACCATTACTTACCCGTATTTTGGAAAAAGCCGAAGGGGTAAAGGATGCCTTAGCTGGGATTTTAGCACTGGATTATTTAGGGGCATTATTTGGTTCCCTGGGCTTTCCTATTATATTTTTACCTTGGCTGGGGATGTTTCCCACAGCCTTTGTTTTGGGGTCTTTTCCCGCTTTTATTGTGTTTGCGATCGCCCGTAATTTTGCCCCCATCCGTCGTTTAGGATATGTAGGATTAGCCACAGGAGTATTACTATTCACCTTAGCTCCCCTTGCCGTACCTCTAAGCAATAATTTAGAAAACAATTTATACACCGCACCTATTGTTAAACGGATTCAATCTCGTTACCAGCGCATTGTCCTTACCCGCAAAGGTAAAGATGTGCGCCTGTTTCTCAACGGCGATTTACAAATGTCTACCTTAGACGAATATCGCTACCATGAGGCCTTGGTACACCCAGCCATGAGCGCCGCCACTAACCCGCGTCGGGTATTGGTATTGGGTGCTGGTGATGGTATGGCAGTGCGAGAAATCCTCAAATGGCAAGGTGTGGAGCAAGTAGTAGTAATTGAGCTAGACCCAGAAGTAATAAAAATTGCTAATCGTTATCCGCAATTATTACAAGTCAATGAGGGTGCCCTAAAAGATCCAAGGGTACAAGTAATTAATGCCGATGCCTTTGCCAAAGTACCCTCCCTCAATCAAACCTTTGATGTCATGATTGCAGATTTCCCCGATCCTGATGAGAAAATTATTGCCAAATTATACTCTGACGGTTTTTATCGGCGTTTAATGGGCAGATTAGCAGACAAGGGTATTTTAGTCACCCAAGCATCCAGCCCCTTTTTTGCACCCAAAGTCCTTAGTTGTATTGCCGCTACCCTATCTGAAGTAGGATTGACAGTACATCCTTATGTAGTGGATGTTCCTAGTTTTGGTCCTTGGGGATTTGTCCTCGCATCCCGCAATCCGGTAGAATCCAACCAATTACAACTACCCGTAAACACCCGTTTTTTGACTCCCACAATTTTGCACCATTTATTTGAATTACCCAAAGACGTACAACTAGGTAATGCAGAGGTGAATCGTCTCTCCCATCCCGTGATTGTTCGTTACCAGTCTGACTCCCGTTGGATTGCTTATTAATATTTACCTTTGATTTGTTGTACTAGCTTGAAAATAGGGAGTGAAGGAGTGAAGGAGTGAAGGAGTGAAGGAGTAGGGGCGGGGAAACCCCGCCCAGAGTGAAGGGATTATTTTCATGTTTGGTTGTGTACAAACGTTCATAAGAGGCTAGCTTGAAAATGGTTGTTGGTTGTTAGTTGTTAGTTGTTGGTTGTTGGTTGACAGCTTAGGTGTGGGAGCCGCACTCGAGATATTTTCATGTTTGGTTGTGTACCAAAATTCGTGGGGACTAGCTTGAAAATAGGCGCGGAAGGGCGGAGTTTGTAGGGGCGCATTGCGTGCTAACTTGAGCAGTTAGTCACAAACCATTTTCATACTTGGTTGTGGGATTTTCCTGTGGGGGCTGTCTTGAAAATAGGCGCGGAGGCACTTGACAGTTGACGGTTGACAGCTTAAGTAAGCCTTGGGAGTGGGGAAGAAACATTATGAATTACAAATTACAAATTCAGGAATAATAACTATGTTTTGGTTAGCGGTGATTTTAATTGTTGGTGTTGGTATTACCTTATTAGTAATGCAGCAAAATGGGATGTTATCTGCTGGGAAAAAACGTCCCGAACTACCATCCCTCAAACGCAATATATTTAATTTGCAAATTGGTGATATCGTCCAGTATATGGGTAGAGATTGGGTAGTGGAAGGTAGCCTTACCTACGATGTGGATGGTTACACTTGGATGGAATATATGTTGCAGGATGGCGATGATATCCGATGGCTATCTGTGGAAGAAGACGATATGGTTGAGGTTGCATTTTTAGAAGCAAACAATCAATTGGATGTCAGTCAGAATCCACCCCAAAAGTTAAATTTTGCTGGAGAAACCTATCGCTGTGTTGACTCTGGTACGGCTAAGATGACTCGTAAAGGTACAGTTGTCAGACGTAATGCTCAACGCTGCCAATATTTTGACTATGAAAGTCCTAACGATAAAGTGCTTTCCATTGAGATTTGGGATGGAGAAATAGAAGTTACCGTGGGTGAGAGAATCAATCCCAGATCCCTGACATTGTTACCTGGTGATGGTAAAAGGGTGTATGGAGATTAATCCTCTTTAATTACTCTGGCGATATCAAAATCCAAAACCCCGATTTTTACAGATTTTTATGAATTTAGGTGTAGGTTGGGTTGAGGGACGAAACCCAACACCCGAAGAAATTGGTATCGTTGGGTTTCACTCCGTTCAACCCAACCTACATTTATTTTTATCTTCCCAGAGTGACAGAAGCTCATATCCCTCTACTTTGCAACCAATTCACCAAATCTTCCTCACTATTAAAATCCAATGATGCTTCACCTAAGTCTTCCAATTGTTCTAGGGATAGGTTTTGCATTCTAGTTTGTAATTCAGGATTAACCTCCCCCAATCGGCGATTTAGCAAACGCATCACCAATCTTAATTCGGATTGTTTTCCTTCTTGGATTCCTTCTTGGATTCCTTCTTGGATTCCTTCTTGGATTCCTTCTTGGATTCCTTCTTGAAGAATTTCTTGATAAATTACAGACTCTCTCATTTCTTCCCTCCTAAAAAGCTGATGAATTAAATCCCCATCAAACACCAAACCTGCTAGAAGCTGAGTACATACAGAAATGGTTTGCTGAGTGGCTGTTTCTTCAATCATACTCACTTGCACAGCAATCTGTTCTAGCAGTGATTCGGGTGAATCTGTTTTTGCTAAGGTTGCTAAGGGCAACAAAGCGGGAGAATTGAATAAGGGTTCGGGTTCTTGCTCCCACATACGAATTACTCGGTAGCGGTGAGTTGTATTGGGAGCAATAAATTGGTTGGTGAATGCAGTTTCTGAAGTTGTGGGTTTGAGAAAAATAATGCACTGCTCGATGTCACAGTTGTATTGGCGATAGAGCCGTACCCAGTAATCCAACATTCGTAGGGGTAGGGGTGGATTAGAAGTTGGTAGGGTTTGAAATTCTAAATGTAATATTTTGTTAGCAGTTTGCAGAAATGTGATTGAATCAGCACGAATGGGTTCTTGGGTTAATTCTGTTTTAATAATTTGAATATCCGTAGGTTCAGATTTCAATAGCCAATTAATAAATGGTTTTGGATACTGTTCTACTAAATATTTGAGGGTATTGTCATAAGTCATTATTTTTATGAGTTCGGTATTAGGAGTTCGGTGTTAGGAGTTCAAATTAACCTGAGTTTGGGTTAAGCCAAAAGCTAAAAGCTTATTCTGTAAGGATTTAGCCAAACTCTAAGTGCTTAAAGAAGCGATTAGATTGGCATCATTTTGTCAATCAGGTTCATAAATGAGAATAATCTTAACAACATGGCTTATTGAGAAGAACTTAAAACAGGGTTTGGTGAGCGAATAATAAGACATCACATATCTTGCACCTTCTCAATAAGGGTAAGGTGGGCAATGCCCACCCTACGATAAAATAAGGGTTTCAGAATTTGATTTTCTCAATAATCTTGTGGTGCAAGATGTGAAACATCAGATGTTTCGAGGATTTCTTATTCCGAACTCAGGTTAAATAAATGTAGAGATACTGAATCTCAAATAGTTATCCCTAGTGCCGCTGCGCGGAAGTCAAAAGTCAAAAGTCAAAACTACAGTTTTTTCTAGCTTTGACATTTTATAAATGGTTCCTTTATTTACGCCGCACTGTACTAGTATGACTTTTTCAGAATTATAAATCAAAACGGCGCTGGAATCTGCCGTCGCTTTTATCTGATTTCTGGCGATTACAAGGAAAACAGAGGGTTTGCAGGTTGCTAATATCGTTTGCACCACCGCGAGCGAGGGGGATAATATGGTCTATGGTAAGTTGGGTTTCTGTGTGAGTTTTACCACAGCTTTGACATTGGTATTTGTCCCTTTGGTATACGTATTCTCGCACTGATTTGGGGATAGAAATGCGGGGTGTTTTACTCATGAGGTAGCTTCGCTGATTTTACGACGGATATCATCTAAGGGTGATTCTGCTGTGGTTTCACTGCTTGTATTATCTTCCTCTTCTTCCACATAAAATTCAACGCTGAGTTTGAATTTCATTTTTCCTTTACGCCAATGGTTTGCACCTAGGGTTAATATTTCACAGTCTATCCCTTCTTGAAACCAGATACTAGAAGCTGCTGCTTGGATATTTACTCTTTGAGTATTTAAAAGATTTTTGAGTTGATTTACAAGTCCTTGATTAGAAATTCTATTCACTGCTGTTCTCAATCTATCAATTTTAAATGTGTCTTCTCCAAAGCAAACAACATCATTATCATTACATTGTATTGATTTGAAATTATGATTGTTTTCAGTATCCATATTATTTACCTGAGTTAGTTTAAATTGATTTACTGGTCAAAATGACGAGGTTAAGAACCCTGACTTTTTGAAAAAGTCGGGGTTCTTATGGTTCAAAGCGACTATATTAATTAACTTGATTTAATTTACGGCGAATGTCATCAAGGGATGATTCAGAAGTAGTATTTTCTGATATTGCTTCTATCTCTGGTTCATCGGGACAGAATTCTAGAGATACTTTGATTCTAACTTTACCTTTCTTCCATCCTTTACCATCAGTTCCCAATATTTCGCATTCTATCCCTTTTGTAAGCCATGCATTATTAACGGGGAAAAGTCCTCTATGCTTCAAGCTATTTTGTAAATTACTTAATGTAGTATTGGATATAACGTGTTTTAATGTTGTCATCAATTCATCTATCTTTAGCATTAAAGGTGTTTCAAATGATATAACGCTATCTTTATGCTTTTTTTCACAATCTATACTTTGAAAATTATTATCTGGCATTTTTATTTATCCTTATGAAACTGGTCAAAATTGCGAGGTTCAGAACCCTGATTTTTTTGAAAAGTCGGGGTTCTTATGATTCAAAGCGACTATATTAATTAACTTGATTTAATTTACGGCGAATATCATCAAGAGATGACTCAGCAGTAGTATTTTCTGGTATTGCTTCTATCTCTGGTTCATCAGGCTGGAATTCTACGGATATTTGTATTTTCAACTTACCTTTTTGCCAGTTTTGACCGGGTTTTAAAACTTCGCAATCTATCCCTTTAATCAAGAATAATTCCTCACTCATTTTTGGGATAAGACCCGAGCCAGCAGAATACAAATTATTTCTGATATTTTCCCATCCTTTATCTTTTAAAAATTCATAAATATAAGATAATAATTGATTAACTCTAAGGTTACAAGAGCCAAAAGAGACTACAGATTCATCATCAAGTTGCTTAAATTTATTTTCCATGATATTTCCTCTTATCGCTATAGGATTACTATTTAATTTTTTAAAAACACGTAGTACGTAGGGTGTGTTAGCGCGCAGCGTAACGCACCATCCGCTAATCTTTTCGGTGCGTTAGCTTTTAGCATAACGCACCCTACAAAAAATTAATTATTTAATACCTGATTAGTAACACCATTACTTGGTATTGTGCTATCAACTATTTCCTGACTAACAACATCCACTACCTCATCAACATCATCAATTACAGGTAATAAATGCTCGTACAAACCCATCATTTGTAAATCGCGATTTATAGCATTAACAGCATCATTATATATCTCAATTTTCTGCTCAACTTCACTCAACAAACGCTGATTGCTGAGAATTTTATCCCCTGCTTCCTTCTCCAATGTCTGCTGCAAATAATTACGCGCATGGGAGTACTGCTGTAAAATCACATCTGCCTGTTTATCAGCCATTGGTAATAACAGAGTTTTCAGGGTTTGATTGATGACTTGGCGGAAATTTTTGCGGATTGTTTCTGATACCTTCGGCTCAAAATCTAACTTCAATAATTGCCGAATTGCCGGTTCAGCTTCCATCATACTTTCACAGTCATAACCTTGGGAAGTTTGTTGCAATGTTTGGCGGAATTGATAGATAGAAAAAGTGCCCTCATCATAAAATCTAGGACTTTCTCTGACAAAGCGATCGCATTCTATTCTTGCTGCACTTATAATAGCACTATCTACTGCTGTTTCTAATTGTTTTAATTCCTGCTCAATGCCACTATCATTGCCTAATAAACGATACAATTGCCGATAGTATTCTGATTTGCGAATATTCTCCATTAATCTTTGGAAAATATTGGCAATTACTTCTTGAGAAGATGCAACTAAAATATTTTCTAATTGATTGGATAAATAATAGAGAGCTTCCACTAAAATGGCAATTAAAGGTGCAGTAGCATTGCGAGGATGGTTGAGGGTGGCACTGCGGTATGCTTCTGCGATAGAGAAGGTATCTAATAATTCATCTAAGCGGTGAATCATGCGTGATTGTAATTGCTGAAAATCTGCCTCAAATCCATGACAATCATTGGTTATAATTTGATTAATTTCCATAGCCATATGCTGGCTAAATTCATTGCCAACTTCCTGTAATTGCTGGTTGAGGCGTTGTAATTCTTGCTCTTTCATGGCCTCAATTTCTTGGGGTTGGCTGTGTAAATTCCTTTGCAGTATTTGATAATGTTTTTTCAGTTGGATGCAAATATCTTCTAAATCATCAGCTAAATTTTTAAATAGTTGAGGTCGTTTTTCTTCCGTTAGATAGCGAGTAATAGCGGTGCGAAAGTCTTCCACACCACTATCTTTAACTAATTGATTTAATAATGGTGTTCCTTGCTCTGATAAAATCCGCACGTAGTTTTGATTGGGAGTTTCAAAGCTATTCACAGAAATCCGAAACTGGCTGGGTGCAAGTTTACCAGAGTTAGCACAATAACGGAGAAACTCATTGACAAATTGTGGTGTCTCCTCCTCCCCATCCAATCCTTTAATACTCTCAGCAAAAACTGAGTCTAAACCAAAGCGATTATTCCCAGTTGTTTGTTTAATTTGACTGCCGTAAAATCCTAACAAACCACTAGTTTTAAATACCTTACTGGTATGCTGAAATTGCTCAGAAATTAAATTATCTAACCGAGAGCGTAGCTGCTGATTGTACCAAGTTTCATCAATGCGGTTGAACACATAAAAAACCCTGTCGCGAATACCGCCATTCCCTCGCATCATCTCCAGTAGTTGGGTTTCCTCTTTTGTCATATCACCCGCTGCTGCTGGCTTCAACACACATACCACCGCTGATGTGTCGGGATGTTGGATTTTGTCATAGGTTAATTGAGCATCCTTTTCCACGGGTGCATCAATCCCCGGCGTGTCTATAACCACATTGCCATCCTGCAATAAGGGATGATGACAGTAATATTCAATTCGCTTTAAAACCGCACTATTGTTCCCACGACGAGCATACCCTGCCGCTTCCTTGAGGTTGGTGAAATTAAACTCCTCCATAGGGTATATATTATTATTGATAGCATGAATGCGATCGCGATTTGCCATATACCCATCAAGTAGCAGTATTAAAGCCTTCGCCTGTTTTGCTCTCTCTGATTTACTTTCCCCACCTTCTTGTTCGATAATGGCTTGACACCCTTGTTGGAGTAAATCAATGACTTCAGCTTCGTTTATATTATTAACTGTATTAAATCCTAGTTGCTGACATAAGTTGAGAGCCTGTTCTCTAATCTCAGCTTCGCTTAAAAAGGTTAAAATCACCCTTTCTTCATTCGCTGCTGCATATTCAATTTTGCATTCTGTCCCTGTGGCGTGTCCCTCTGCACTGTAAAGTAATTCCCGTTCTAGCAGTGCGTTGATTAACATGGATTTACCGGCACTAAAAGCACCAGCAAATACAATTTCAAATTTGGGTGAGATTGCTTTTTCTAAGGATATTTGTATGGGAGTAATATCATAATTACGTAGTCCTGTTTCTTGCTGTAAAAGTTGTAATATAGATTCAACTTGAGATTTTAAATTTTGACTATGAAGTGAATCAAGTGGCATATTTATCACCCTTTTTATCAGTTATTAGTTATCAGTGGATTGTAACCACTACCAAATCAGAACTAGTAGTTCATTGCATTAGTTATGATAAGTAAACAATTGTAGTGGGAGCGTCTCGCTCCCTGCTGTAAGAATGAAGCGGGCAAGATACCCGCACTACAGCAACCCATCAGAATTAATGAAAAGGGACTACTAAGTGTTCTTTCCCATTAGTTCTCATGGGTAAAAAATGTAGTGGGAGCGTCTCGCTCCCTGCTGTAAGGAAGCGGGCAAGATGCCCGCACTACAATCAACTATCAAAATTAATGGGACAGTTAAAACCTCACCCTCAATCCCTCTCCTTATTAAAGAGAGGGAAGCTGAAGGCATGGTAAAATGTGAACTCTAACCAATATTAATAGGTATATTTTATGAAAAAAATCAGGATAAAAGGTTCAGTAAAAATACTAGGGTAAAGTTCGTGAAAGTCTTTGCTATTAGGCTTCAGCCAAATTCTGATTTAAAACTGAGTTTAAAAAACTTTGCTGTGAAAAAAAATATTCAGGCAGGATTTATCTTGACGGCAATTGGCAGTTTAAAGCAAGTAAATATTCGCTTTGCCAATCAACAGCAAAGCACTGTTATCACAGAGAAATTTGAAATTATTTCCCTGAATGGGACTATTGCCACCACAGGTTTACATTTACATATTGCTATGAGCGATCGCTATGGTAAAATTATCGGTGGGCACCTCAATGAAGGCTGTATTATTTACACAACAGCAGAAATAGTCATCGGTACTAGTGAAGACTTTCAATTTATCAGAACTATGGATGAACAAACAGGTTATCTAGAACTAGATGTTATTCCGCCAAACACTAGATAAATTATCAAAATTCATTTCCTTAGCTTCACTACCATCAGTATTTTGAAATAGTGCAGTAAATGAACCTGCACCCAAACCATCCTGGGGAAACATTCGATAACAGTGAATACTAGTTAGATGGGATTGATAGGGTTGTAAATGGGGAACTTCCACCGCCTGAAATTGAGGAAAGCGTTTTAAAAACCATTGACACACTCGCTCATTTTCTTCTGGGGAATAGGCACAAGTCATATAAGCTAAATACCCTTGGGGTGCAACAACTTGAGCAGAATTAGCAATTATTCGTTTTTGTCGGTTAGCACTTTTATTAATTGAACTAGGATGAAAACAACCTGGTGCTGTATCGCCTTTTGCTAGTAAAGATTGTCCAGTACAAGGTGCATCAACTATGACTAAGTTACTAGATAATGGTATTTCTTGAGCAAAAATACTCGAATCTCTATTAGTTACGAAAGCAGGCTGGATATGACAACGCTTAAAATTAGCAATTAACATTCCCAGACGTTTACCAATTACTTCATTGCCAATAAGTAAATCCGGTTGTAATAATTTCCATGCGAATATACTTTTACCACCAGGGGCAGCACATATATCAACAATGTACTTAATAGGTTGCTTAATAGCAAGTAAGGTAGATGCCGCAAATACCGAAGAAAAATCTAAACAATAAAAATAACCTTGTTCGTGTAGGGAATGTTTACCTGGTTTTTCTTGTAATGATAAACGTTCGATGAAATTTGGCTGCCAAGGAATAGATTCTGCCACCATAAAAGGATTCTCTGGTGGCTTTTCTCGGCACCAAAGAATACAGGGATGAAAAGGCTGGGGAGTAATTAAAGCATGAATAAATTTTTCTTGCTCGTCTGTATCTGTAAATAACCGCCGTGTTAGTTTAAGTAGTAAATTTGAAGCCTTTTCCATCCTCAGTTAGAGATATATAGAGATAATCATAACAAAATTATCACATTGTTGTCCTCTCTAAAGACTCGTGATAAGAATCAGTCTGCAAAATTCCTCTCTCTTTATCATTCCTTTGTGTTCTCTGCGGTTTATTTCTTTGAATAATTTATCTGGCATTACTGAATCAAGCAAGATATGAATTTATCTCACACTCCAGGCGCAGAGGCGCAGAGAGAAAGAGTTTAATATACCTGATTTTTCGAGTTCATATTCCAATTCATAAATACCTTTTTTAAACCTCGTTTTTGTTGATAGATTTGTTTACTTTTAACAAATCTATTAATGACTGAAAAATGAAATAATTATTGTAGTTTTAGGAAAGTAATATTACCGAAAAATACCTGTCAATAAAATATATATTACCTTATGATTTAATTGTCAGTGGTTGATTCAAAGGTGCATCATTTATATACAGAATCAATATAGGATTCATATTTGATTTTTGTTGGCGTAGCCTGCGCGAGTGCTTACAAATATCAGTACACTTTCTGTTAAGAGTTCCCTAGCATCACGAGTAATTTCAAGAATCAAACCGGATTCCTATATATATATTGATTTTCGTCTGACTAATCTAGGAGATTGAAATGAAACACCCATTTTCCTTAGATATTACTGAATTAGAATCACTTGCTTGGGAAATGACACAACTGAGCAACGAGGAAGCAGAAAAAGTTTCAGGAGGTACTGATGTCACAACCTACGCTATAGGGGAAGAAGGAGGAGATAGCAATCCCACAGTAACAACTCAAGCTGTAGGGGAAGAGGGAGGAGATTCCAATCCCATAGCAACAACTGAAGCTGTAGGGGAAGAAGGAGGAGCTATTTTACCCAATATTTTTCCATTTCCATGTTCATGTCAATCCCCCTTCTAATTGATGAAAGTGCATCTATGATAAAGGCAATAAAGGGGGAATTATGAAGATAATTGATGTTGATATTATACCAGGCGATCGCTACTCTCTTTAACCAACTTTGGGGGTTAAATTCCTCTGCTTTTACAAACAGTGCGTTTTGCGTCGGGGTAAAATCCTCGTTGCAAAACGCAATTCTAAATTCTAAATTCTAAATTATTTTAAATAGTATATTTACCAGCCAGAAATTATTTGTCTTAATTCCCCCAAATCTAAATAATCACTGGTAAATGCCTTGCGTAACATTGGATGAGGAATAAACCGATCATATTTTTGCATTTCTGGTGCTTCAGCATCACTGAGTAAATCATCTGCTGTAATTCTTTGCTCGCACAGAGAGATTATTTCCGGATAAATATCTTTCAGTTTATTTTTATTCAACTTAATTATCAAATAGTAAGGGTTAACACTGCGAATACTTTTAATTTCTAAAGCCTCACGGCAAAAGCTATTGATTAATCTTTCCAAAGTGCGAAAAGCCACCGTACCCATCCAAGGAAAAATACAGGATTTATCTTTACCAATAGGCAAAATATACTGTTGATTTAGTTCATAATCTCGTGCTATTTGACGAGCATCTTCCAAGCGTTTAACCGCATTTTTTTGTAAATAAGGATAGTCCATATCCTCAATTAATATCTGCCGCATCCGCTGCAAAATCTGAGAATGAATATTACCACTACCACCCCGCCAAAAAATACTGGCATTTCCTGACACTTGTTTGACTAAAATCGTCTTTTTACGGAAATCAACTTCTGTAACTTCCCAAGTTTTTCCTGCTAAAGCAAATTGATTACCTACAGGAGGAGGCATCATAATACTGCCAATTTCCGTAGTTCCTTGTTTGACAATGTATTCTACAGTTTCTGGAAATACAGCATAAAACTTGAACTTACTAACTATTTTCTCTCCAGCTAAACCCAAAATTAATTTACCAGTTTCGGTTTTTTGGATATGATTAATATCAATTAAATACCGTAGTAATAACTTAAACTCTTCCCTAGTAATCTCGGCAAATGATGATAGGCTTAAAACCTGTTTAGCCAGGGCAGCAGGGGAAATAGATTCTGTTGCTGCTAAAATACTCATTGTCTGATGGTACAACAGACTTAAAGGATATTTCAGTGGTTGAATAGGTTCAATCCAACGTTCTTCTAAATAGAGTTGAATAATAGCAATGGATTGTAAAAGTTGCCAAGGAATTTGCTCAGGAAGTGGTGCTTCGGGTAAAGGTTCTTTTTCTGCACACACAAAACGCATATCCGCAGCCTCTCCCCTACGTCCCGTGCGTCCTAAACGTTGGAGAAAACTAGCTACAGAGGGGGGAGATTCTAATTGAATTACCCTTTCTAAATGACCAATATCTACACCTACTTCTAAGGTAAGGGTAGCAGCAGTCACCGCAGGTTGATTTGGCTGACGCATGGCATCTTCCGCAGCTTGACGCAAACTAGCTGATATACTGCCGTGGTGAACGTGATAAATATCTGGCAGACTTGATATTTTGGCAATTTTTCTTAAGGATGCAATGATAGTTTCCGTCTGGGTTTTATTATTGCCAAATATGAGACATTTACGGGATTTACTTAAGTTGAAAATATATCGCTCGTAGTCATTGATATCTGATATATCAACTTCTTCAGGAATAAAAAAGTGTTCTACAGCTAATTTTATCGCCCGTTTACCTCCATCAATTTTAGGGGTAATCACAGGTTGATTAGTACCAGAACTTAACCATTCTTCAGCTAAAGAGTAATCTCCCAGAGTTGCTGATAAACCAATGCGGCGATGTTGGATTTTAGTTATATTTGCTAAACGCTGTAATTGACAAAGAATTTGACACCCTCTTTCCGAACCCATAAAGGCATGAATTTCATCAATAACCACAAACCGTAAATCCCCAAATAAACCCATGAGTTCCTGATGTTTATTAATCAGTAAACTTTCTAAAGACTCTGGGGTAATTTGTAAAATACCTTGGGGATTTTTCAAAAGCTGTTTTTTCCGACTTTGAGAAACATCACCATGCCAATGCCATACGGGAATATCTGCTTCTTTGAGTAAATAATTCAGCCGCTCAAATTGGTCATTTATTAATGCTTTAATAGGACCAATGTACAACGCGCCAATAGTCTGAGAAGGATTTTCATATAATTGGGTAACAACTGGTAAAAACGCTGCTTCTGTTTTACCAGCCGCCGTACCCGCAGCTACTAATAAATGAGCATTTGTGTCAAAAATTAATTCACAAGCAGCTATTTGAACTGGTCTTAATTCCGTCCAATTATGGTTGTAAATATATTCTTGGATAAAGGGTGCAAGACGGGAAAAATGTATCAAGGTGAATTGAGAATTTAGAATGAAGAATTTAGAATTACTACCCCATCGATGTAGGCATAGCCTTCGGTGTAGGGTATCGAAGGGGTAATGAGATAAGGAAAACTTTTTTATCTTTACGAATGTAGCTTGCTTCCCCGTAGGGGTATCTGAGGGCTTTTATACAGTCTATTTTTTGACCATTCGATTTGGGATTTTTGATGAACCTTAACCATAGATTTTGAGGTTTTGATCATTGAGGAATTATTTGAATAATTGGGATATTTGGACATGCATAAAAGCAATATCAACATCTCGTTGAATGGCTTGATGATAACGCATTTCTAAGGTACTTCCTTCCTCTGCTGGTTGTAATAAACTATGTGCTGTCTGCAATAATTCAGTAGCAGCATTTAAAGTTATGGGTTCTTTAGCGCTCAATTCCTCATCTATCTGAACAATAAATTGAGAAATGGGACGCAACCAGCTAAACCACTCATGTTCTAGAACAAGTCGCAAAAACTCCCCATTTGAGGGGATACGTCCATGTAATTGCTCGTAAGTAGCACGCTCGTATTCTAATAAAGCTTTGTGGAGGCGTAGTAACTGTATACGTACTTCCTTGAGACGTTGGAGGGTAGATTGTAGAGATGAGTTGCTAGCAGACATGGGATAGTAATGAAAGTAAACACTTTTTCTATCTTAATGGAGCGAGAGTAGCACGTGCTTTTAAATCTCACATTGATTGAATCAGGTTGGGGATTTGGCTCACGCAAAGGCGCAAAGACGCAAAGAATCGTTGTTTATTCATGCCCAAAATGTAAATTCATACTCCAATTCAGCAATGCCTAAAGTTCTGTTATAATTATTAGCGATCGCATGACATATTTGCAAATTCCCGTTCTTTTATA
>JASJCJ010000080.1 GCA_030066045.1 Calothrix sp. MO_167.B12 | reverse complement strand
TATCACTCTGATGCCGTGCCCCTACTTCTCTATACTCCTAGAGGTTTAAAACCCCATCCCCTACGGGTTGTTTGTTTTGTGTTGGGGTTTAAATCCCCATTACAAAACGTAATTACGAATTACGAATTACGAATTACGAATTGTTTAATTGTCCCATTCTTTTTTGAAAATGGTATTGCCTGGTTCTATTGCTCACAAATTTAGAATAATATATGTTCTTGATATCTGGAAGGCTAGATACGTGAGAAATCATTGAGCTTTATGGTTTAATGGCAACGTCAGTAACACAACTGTGACGGTTGCAGCAGAAAAAACACGTAAATTATCTAATGTCTCATCAAATTTCTCTGGGCTTATTCCTCATCTTGTTAAGTACTCACATTGGTTTTCATACCAAAGCAGCCACAGCACAAATACCAACCAAAAAAACTATTTGTACTAGTCAATTATCTGCTGCTGTAGATACCGTAGTTAATCGACCTTCATTTAATCGGGTACGTTGGGGCATCTTAGTTACAAATCAGGATGGCAATCAAACTCTCTATAATCGCAATGGTCAAAAATATTTTGTTCCAGCTTCTAATACTAAAGTACTAACCACCGCCGCCGCATTACAAGCACTAGGGGCTAATTTCCGTATCCGTACTTCTGTTTATCAAGATGGGGAGGGTATTTTACGGGTGGTAGGTAGGGGAGATCCCAGTTTAAAAGATGCTCAGTTGCAAAGTTTAGCCAAGCAGTTGCGCCAACGGGGTGTTCGCCAAATCAAACAGTTAATTGCTGATGATAGTTACTTCCAAGGGGATGGGATTCATCCGAGTTGGATGTGGGAAGATGTGCAATATTATTATGGTGCGCCGGTAAATAGTTTAATTTTGAATGAAAATGCTGCCATATTAAGGATTTTCCCCCAAACGGTGGGTCAACCTCTGAAAGTGAAATGGGATGAACTTACCGAAGCATATCGCTGGCGAGTAGAAAATAATTCTGTCACCCTTGCGAAGGGGAAACGGGGCTTTGTGGAAGTCACCCGGGATTTGAAAGGTCCTGTATTAAGAATTAATGGTCAATTAGGGGTTAGTGCTCGACCTTATATTACTGCGATCGCTGTTTTTGACCCCATTGAACATTTTATGCGTCATTTTCGCCTGAATTTGGCAAAGGAAGGGATTTCCGTTACCAGAGTATTTAGTGCTGCTGGGAGTAACAATGAACGGGAATTAGCAGCTGTAGAGTCTCCACCATTATCTAAGTTGCTAATGGAGACTAATGTTAACAGTAATAATTTATTTGCTGAAGCTTTATTAAAGGCTTTAGCTAGTAAAAGTACCCAAAAGAATCCCCAGAATACAGCTAATGTAGGGTTAGAAGTTCTCAAAACAACATTAAATCAGTTAGGAGTCAATCCCCAAAGTTATCAAATTGTTGATGGCTCTGGACTTTCTCGCAAAAACTTAATTAGTCCAGAAGCATTAGTCAAAACCTTGCAGGGAATGGCAAAATCCTCCCAAGCAAAAGTTTTTCGTGCCTCCCTTCCAGTTGCGGGTGTCAGTGGTACTTTAAGAAATCGGATGAAACGTACACCGGCAGAGGGAATTGTGCAAGCCAAAACAGGTACCCTCAGTGGTGTTGTCACCCTTTCTGGATATGTTAACCCTCCCCAGTATAGTCCAGTAACCTTTAGTATCATGGTGAATCAAACTGGAAAACCAAGTCGAATAACAAGAAAAGCTGTGGATGAAATTGTTGTGTTGTTAACCCAGCTAAAACGTTGTTAACTGCTCTAGTAAGAATTGGGTCAAATTAAATATAAAATGTCACCCCTCTGACAGTACCCCTCTCTTTAATAAGGAGAGGGGGGTGAGGTTCAATCTTAAGTTTAATTACGCTTATCTACTTATTCCATTTCATTAATTCTGATGGCTGGGTTACAGATCCCCGACTTCTTAAAGAAGTTGGGGATCGCTCACATCTGGGAATTATCAGAGAAAAAATCCTGATTTTTAAAACTATCATCAATTTTATTTTCAAAATATTTTTACATTACTAATATCACTGATAAATTGTATATATAAGACTATTTTTATCATTAATATTGCGATAAATTAGTTCTAATGTGTTAAACCTATATATTTCAATTCGGTAACCAAATTAGGTAGCTAACAATCGAATGTTAGTATCATTATTAATTATTGGTTTCCATATCAAAACTGACAAATTTGCTGATTTATTTCTTAATTTTTGATTAATTTCTCTGGGAATTATGAAGTCTTCTGAGTCTCAATCTGATTTTGAACAAAATTTTCCAGAACCATCTTTTGAACCACCATTAAGACAAGGAGGGTGGCTATGGTTGTTTTTTGCAATTCTAATCATAATTAGTGGGGGTGCAGCCTTAGGGTTGTTAATGAGTCCAGAACATCAAATATCATCACATGATAGTAATCAAAAAACTAAACGAGTCAAAATTTCAACAGTTGGAGTAGGTACAATTGAAGAAAGTTCTGATTATATTGCCAGCTTAGAACCTCTCAATTCAATCACACTCCAGCCGAAAATTCAGGGTAAAGTTACCCATGTATTTGTCAAATCTGGAAATAAGGTAAAAGCAGGAAGCGCGATCATACAAATTAACTCTCAAGGGGAACAGTCAACAGCAATTAGCGATCGCTACTATCAAACACGACAAGAATTAGACCGCGCTCGGGATATTCTCAATCGTTTGCAGGCAGCAAAATCATCCCAACTTGCTAATGCTAAGTTAAATCAACAACAATACCAAAGGTATTCTCTTTTGGCTGCACAAGGTGCTGTATCTCGACGAACAAGAGATGAATATGCCCAGAATTTGGCTGTGATGGAGATGAATTTAGGGGCGATCGATGCCAAAATTCAAGCACAGCAGGTGAGAGTACTACAAGCAGAGCAAGCCCTCAAACAGGCTTATAAACTGACTCAACAACCAAGTTATATTCAGCGTTATAAAATTACAGCTCCTGTAACTGGCATAATGACTAGTATTCCTGTGAAGGTTGGAGATATTATTAATACCTCCACAAAAATAGGGACAATTACTCAAAATCAACCTTTAGAAATCAAAATTAATGTTCCCAAAAAACTTAGTTCTCGGTTACGTAAAGGTATGCCCGTGGAGGTAATGAACGAACGAGGTCAGAAATTAGGTAAAACTCGCATATATTTAATCTCTCAAAAAAAAGGTAACTCTGAATTTATAGTTGTCAAAGCTTTATTTAAAAATACTAAATCTAAATTACGCACAGATGAATTAGTCCGTGCTCGATTGATTTTTAACCAAAGACCAGGAGTTTTAATTCCGACTGCGGCAATTTTTCGCGTAGCTGAAGAAAATTTTGTCTATGTTGCAGAAACTATCAAATTCACACAGGAACACTCGCAATTAATTGCTAGGCAAAGACGTATTAAATTAGGGAACATAAAGGGTAATACCTATCAAGTCCTGGGAGGATTACAACCAGGAGAAAGAATAGTCATATCCGGTTTGCTGAATCTAAGAGATGGTGACAGAATCAGTCCCTAGTGCCACTAGATCTGTCTTATTTCCTCGCCGTCATCCGTTTACTTGGAAAACAAGATCATCACTGAAAATTCGGCATAAAAAAATATTGAACCCACATTCCGCAGGTTCAATTAAGAAGTAATAGATTGAATTAATGATTGTGGATTAATCCAAATAACCCATCAATGAATCTGATTCATCAACTACCTTAATCATGACGGGACGATTTCCGAGCAAAGAATACTGTTTGGAAATTGCTAGGTTACTAGCGGCAATGGGACGAATTCCAGAAGCGGTAATGGTGTTTACAACCTCCATGCTATGGGCAGCAATGGGGCGAATTCCCATGACATTTATTGTCTCTACCACTTTCAACTCGGAAGATTTGATCGGACGAAGAGAAAGAGCAGATTGATTGCGGATATCCAGTTTGTTTGATGAATCTGCCGGCACTGGCTTGTTACTAGTTTCTTCGCTTTTACTTGTATCTGTATTCACTGTCTGATTTTGATTATTTTCAACGGTCACTGTTTTTTCCTCCTGGACTTTAGTTCGCCTTCATTGAGGACTGATTGCTTTACCAGTGCTGTTAACAGCAATAAATATAATACCTCTGTATATTAAGTAATTTTTACAAAAATTTAAGAGGTTGGAAACTTTTTTATATTTTATCCCTATTTTTTCACAAATACTTGAATTTTGATAATAATTGTGACAATTGTGACCCTGAATCCTACTTGTGTCTCTTTGTCAATTATCATTCATATAAATTAATAATGTCAGACTCAACCTCACCCCCAGCCCCTCTCCTGATCAAGGAGAGGGGTGCCCTCAGGCGGCGGGATGAGGTTTGAGATTTAATTTGACCTGTGTTACTTACTAAAGATCGCCGCGAATTTCTTCGACAACGCCATCCCGCATCACAATTTCCACTTGCATTTTGCTAATTAGGTTGTCGCCAACTTCCACACGGAAGAACCCTTCCATTTGGAATTGATTAACTTCCTGATCTAACTCCAGGATCTGTACTTGTTGGAGATTTTGCAATAATTGGTTTTTTTGCTCTAGTAATTCACTTTTCTTTTCGTTGATCTGGAGTTGAATATTCTCTATCTGCTGGGTTGTTTGGGGACCGGGAGGTTGCAGACTTTGTTTCTGAATTTCTGATATTGCCCGTTGTCCTTGCATATCCAACTGCTGAAGCTGTTGATCTAGTTGATTGATTTGAGCTTGCAGATGTTGTTGCATTTCCTCCTTCCAGACAGGAGTCACAATGGCTTTGACGTTAACAACGCGTTTTAAGAGTAGTTGTTGAGTGGAGACATCCATATAAATTTAGCGTTCCCTACCTAGTGGATAACTGGGACTATGAGGCAAACATTTTGTTAATCATATCGCGATCGCGTTCCATGACCACGTGTCGCTTCATTTTCAATGTTTGGGTCATTGTCCCGTTTTCAATGGAAAATGGCTCAAGAATCAGTTTGAATGGTCCAATACGGTCATCTGGGCGATAACCAGGACGATTTTTGACTTCCCGATTCAATTCTTGCCGAAATAAATCCTGAATTATTGTACTCTCCAGGTTAATTTTTTGACCTTCGGTCTGTGTCAGGTTAGCATCCTCTACACATAACTCCAGATTTTTGCTAACCGCCCATTGTTCCAAAGCATCAAGATTGGGAACAATTAAAGCACCAAGACTTTTACAATCTTGCCCCACAAGCATGATTTGATCTATATATGGAGATCGCAAACAAGCATCTTCAATGGGTTGTGGTTCGATATTTTCCCCATTGGTTAATACAATGGTGTCTTTTGCCCGTCCGGTTAATACTAGGTCATCTTGTGGTGTAATCCAACCTAAATCGCCACTATTAAACCACCCTTCACTATCAATGGCTTTGTTGGTGGCTTCTGGATTTTGGTAGTAACCCTGCATAATTTGCGGTCCCCGCAACAATACCAAGCCTTTTTTCCCTATTGGTAATTGCTGGCGAGTTTCCGGATCGACAATTTTGATCTTCGTGCCGGGGATTGGTTTTCCCGCAGAACCGCGCAAATTCCCCCAATATCGCCGTGCATGGGTCACAGGGGAGGTTTCTGTTAAACCATAACCAACTAAAATCTCCACACCAATAATTTCAAAGAAGTTATCAACGTGTTTGGGCAGGGCACCACCACCACTAATCATTTGCTTGATTCTACCTCCGGTGGCTTGCCGAACTTTCTGATAAACTAACTTATCAGCCAAGATATGCAGGGGAAGCAAAGCAGATGCTTGGATACTAGCAGTAATTCTGGCCAATATACCAGGATTAAGGTTATTTAAGTCTAATTTTTGGGAAATTCGCCGCGCTCTAATATATTTGTCACTAATACCCAACAAGTTATTCACTAAGCGTTGCTTATTTTCTGGCTGTTCCCGAAACTGCTTTTGTACACCTTCATAGATTGATTCCAGTAGTCGGGGTACAGCTATCATGTAATGAGGTTTATATTGTTTCAGGTCTTTCTTCACGGAGCGCAGGTTAGTGTAAATTTGGGTACAACCTTGAGCCAGTAAGAAATATTCCGCACTACGTTCATAACTATGCCAGGTGGGGAGAATACTCAAAACAATATCTCCCGGTTGTGGCTGTACTATTATCCCCAAATTAGTGACTTGATGCATCAAGTTACCGTGACTGAGCATTACTCCCTTGGGTTTGCCCGTGGTACCAGAAGTATAAATTAGTGTGGCGAGGGTATCCCGGTTTTGCTGTACGGGTTCTAATTTATGCTGTGCCCCCAGTTCCATCAGTTGAGAAAAGCTCAATACTTTGAAATTTTCTTCTGTGGGTGGCACTTCATCACTCAGTATAATTACTAGCTCAATTGGTAAATCATCAATACCCCCTCTCAGCTTTTTCAGGGTCTGCAAATTCTCCACCACTAGGGCAGTACTGCCGCTATTTGCCACAATATACAGTACTTCTTCCTTGTCTGCTTGGGAGCTACGCACCGCATCTACGGCTCCAGCCATCATAATTCCTTGATCGGCAACTAACCACCGGGGAGAATTGTCGGCAATTAAAGAAATGCGATCGCCTGCTTTAATTCCCACAACCTGCAATCCCCCAGCAAACTGCCTTATCTGCTGATATAGCTGAGTATAAGTAACAACCACTTCTGCTTTTGCATTGGGGTCTCGTAAAGCAACCGTATTACCACATTTATTTGCCACCACAGACCAGATTTCTGGTACCGTCTGTATCTGAGAATAATCTATTAAACCCTGTAATAATAGACGCTCTCGCTCAGTCATTTGCAAAGACCCATTGCGTTTTGTAGAGGTTTCTAACATCACATATCACCCCAGTAGTAAATTGCCTATTTTCCATTATCTTTACCTATGAGGCTAGAATAACTCATCACCATAGACACTATTCTTTTTGTCCGCTTTTATCTTCTAGTATTTCCCACCAATACATTTACAAATCTTTATGGTAGTATATATTTATATAGACAAATAGCAATGATTTTTCTGGTTGCTAATTTAGCAGCAACAATTACTGCTGTGAATTGACGAGCGATCGCAACTTATCTGAATTGGGAGGTGATTACTTATGGGTTTGATGGATGCTCTATTAATAACCCTAACTAGCGGGGTTGCTTGTGTGGTTTTACCTAGGTCAATAGCTCTAATTCTGGCGCATCAAACCAACCATATTAAACCTGTAAATCAAGGTTTAAAATCTGTTGAATTTAGGCAAAAAATTACCACTTTTCCCTATTGTACCAGTTATATGTTAAGGAAAAATACATCATGTAAGTTCAGTCCACATTTCTGCGCTCAATGCTCTGTTATGTCTTAACCAAAGGAGTCAACCGCTTTGGGTCAGTCAAAAGTCAAAAATCACGCATTGAGCCATTGCAGTGAAAGCTAAGTCACTACGGGGGGCTTGTATTCAGTTTATTGTTTGGTGATTTCATTCATAGGGAAACTCTCTGTGCTTCCTCATACTTTTTATTCCCTTGATAATTAATATTTTTTCATTTTTCTTAACATGTATGTATCTTTTTTTTGAGTAATTAACTATTACTTATGATAATTACAAGTAAATTAAATATTACATCTATCTATTAATACTGCCAAAATAACTTATTTAGTAGACAATAGTATATTAGACCATTAATAAATAAGGAAATTGTCCTATGGATTTGATATCTGTAATTATCCTGACTGTGGTCAACGTTTGTGCTTGTTTGGCTCTACCTAAACTGTTATCCATAGTTTTGAGTTATAAACAAAAGCCATCTTTACAACCTGTAACTGTGAGTGATGTTAAACCATACCACATTGGTAGCCCTGAGTTTGCTTTCTTCAATGAGAATGCATAATTGATAGATTGCAATAATGTATTTGATAGGTAGAAAGCAATAGGCATTATATCTCTATTAGCATTATTGGCGATCTCGTTGCCGCCATTTCCCGCGTACTAGACGAATTTCATCGAAACTATAACTCTCACCTAAATACTCTTTGATTGGTGTTAGAGCAACATCTCCTAAACTTTCTAATACCTGTAATATTTTTTGTTGTTTTTCTTGGGGCACCAACTGATTAATATCTACTGACTGGTTTTTCTCAATCAAGTCGCAAAGATGGCGGACAATTGTAGTGGGACGGAGATTGCGCTGGGTGGCAATTTCTCTAATGTTTAGACCTTGTTGATATAGTTGTAAGGTTAATAATTCCGTTCCTGAGGGAGAATTATTTCCAGGGGTAAATTTTACTTGAGATGCAGATAAACTTTGTTCTTGACGATAGGTGCTAATTTCTGCCAAAAAACGATCACCATATTGGGAAAGTTTGTGACTACCAACCCCAGAAAGTTTGCTCAAATCCTCTCTGGTTTGGGGTTGTACCTGTGCCATTAACCTTAAGGTAGAGTCGGCAAAAATCACATAGGGGGGTACGGATTGTTCGTCTGCTAACTGTTTACGGAGCGATCGCAATCTATACATTAGCATATCTGCGGCAGCGGCTTTGGCACTTTGTTTGAGTTCGGGAACTTTGGGTTTGACGGGAATAGCTACAGAAACGGTACGCTGTCGTCGCATCACTTCCCAACTCAGGGCATTCAATTTCAGCACAGAATAGCCATCATTAGTTTGTTCTAGTAAACCTTGATGGAGTAGCGATCGCCCCAGCATCCGCCATTCATCCACGGTTCTATCTTTACCAATACCATAGGTAGAGAGTTCATGGTGTTTGTATTGGAGAACTTTTTTATTCTTGGAACCTCGCAATATATCTATAATGTGACTCATACCAAATCTTTCCTTACAACGAGCCACACAGGATAAAAACTTCATCGCTTCTATAGTCCAATCCTCCACTGGTTGGGGATGGCGACAGTTATCACAGTTACCACAATTACCGGGGAATCGTTCTCCAAAATAACCCAATTGGATAGTGCGTCGGCAAACCGTACCTTCAGCATAATCAACCATTTGCCGTAGTTGTTGCCTAGCAATTAGCTGTTCTTGTTCCTCAGTTTTTTGATTAATACTCCATTCAATGGTTTTGATATCACCATAGTTAAAAAACATGGTACACCGGGATGCTTCCCCATCTCTGCCCGCTCTCCCCGATTCTTGATAATAGCTTTCCAAATTGCGGGGTAAACTGTAATGGATGACAAACCGCACATCTGGTTTATTAATTCCCATGCCAAAAGCTATGGTGGCTACCATCACCCGCACATCATCCCGAATAAACCGCGTCTGGTTCTGGCTGCGTTCCTCATCACTTAACCCTGCATGGTAGGGTAGGGCAGAAATTTTGTCATGCTGGAGTTTAAAAGCGATTTCCTCTACCTGTTTGCGCGTCAGACAATAAATAATTCCTGCACCTTCAGTATCCCGAATTAAACTTAAAATTTCACCATAGGCATTTTTATTTTTCTGGCGTACCTCATAGTAAAGGTTTTGTCGGTTGAAACTGGCAATATGAATATTGGGTTGCTTCAGTCCTAATTGGCTGATGATATCGCTACGCACCCGATTTGTAGCTGTAGCAGTGAGAGCAAAAACAGGCACATGGGAAAATCGACCTCTCAGTAATTTCAACTGGCGATATTCAGGGCGAAAATCATGTCCCCATTCCGATACGCAATGTGCTTCATCAATGGCGAATGCGGAAATACCGATTTGATTATGGATTAAATCGAGAAACGGCAGAAACCTTTCACTGAGGAGGCGTTCTGGAGCAACATAGAGTAACTTTACCTTACCACCGAGAATAGCTTGTTCCCGCGATCGCGTTTGGTATTGGTTCAGGCTACTATTAAGAAAAGTCGCCGCAATGCCATTTTTTCGCAATGCTTCCACCTGATCCTGCATCAAAGCAATTAACGGCGATACCACTACCATTAACCCTGGTTTCATCAATGCTGGTAATTGAAAACACAGAGACTTTCCCCCACCAGTAGGCATGACAACCATCAAATCCCGATTTTGCATTGCACCTTCAATAATTTGCCGCTGTCCGGGGCGAAAATTATCATAACCAAAGTAGTATTTTAGTGCTTGTTCTAAATTGGGATACGCAGTCATGGGTGAGTAGATGAATATTGCAGTCTATCTGTAGTTTATCTGTGTTTCGTTTTTATTTCACAATATTCATACTGGTGTTGGGGTAAAGTTGGACTCAAAGCTTGAGTTAAGTCATTTATCGCACCACTATTGGTTAAAAGTCGGTAAATATTAGTATGACGACATTGAAGGGAGGGAAGAAGCAGTATGAAAGTAACTATCGCTCTTTTTTTTGATTATCACTAAGTGGAGATTTTTTAACTTCAATAAAATAATTCAAAGGCTTATTATAAATCCTTGCAAAACTATACAGGTCTATCACATCCACAACCCTTTCACCTGATTCGCACTGAGAAACATATGATTGTGGTTGGTTTAATTTGTTTGCCACATCTTCTAGAGTTAATTTTGCTTCACGTCGCGCTTGTCGTAAGCGAGAAAGAAATGATTTGTAGTTTTTATCACTAATCCTTTTTCTATTTCGTTTAATTTCTGCTTGATATTTAGCGTTGTACTTTTCTAACTGCTGCGATTGTTCTTTTAACTGCTGCGATTGAACATATATTACAGCAAAAAAAGTGAAAATAATTAACAATAACAATATATAAGCTAATTGCCTTCTTATAGTATTTTTAGTTTTTTGTACTTTATAGTCTCTAGCAGTATAATCAATGTCAGTAATAGACTTTTTATTCATTTCTTCTTCTTGTTTTTGATGCATTTCTATTTCGTTGCTTTTTAATAGTTTTATCGCGTTTTATAGAGGAAACAATATCAACTAGCATTGGCATGACATTATTATTATCATAAGCACTTATAAACTGGACATCAAAATTTACTCCATTAGAATAACAAGCCGCTTCAATTTTATTTTTTATTGGCTCAAAAATTTTCAACGTATAACTTTTTACATTTTCATCAAGTTCTTCTTTAGATTGAGGAGAATTGAAGTCTGGTATAGCTTTCCTTAAAATCAATTCTTCTATTAAATCTATTTTATTTATTAATAATCTAACATACAATATTTTACCTCCATGAAAATACGTATTAAATAACATATGTAGAATACCTTCATTAATATACTCATTATGCTCTTCTAGTCTTTTCTGTATTTTATTTTCTGTATCTTCTATCAACAATGAAATAGATTCATTTTTATTTAATTGTTTTTGTTTGTCTCGACATGAAAAAATATCTACCATAAAAAAGAGAGCATCAACAACAATACGTTTTTGCTCATCTTGTTCTTCCGATAACCTCCAGTCACTGGGTACATCTAACAGCATATCATTTGGTCTTTGCCCTTGGTAATCAGCAATAGCAATCTTTATCTTTTGTTCCTTGTTTTCTAAATGACCAATATTTATTTCATGATTGTAAATATGATATGATTGAGTTGGTTCTTGTGAAGTATAACCGCCAATAATACTACTTATAAAAGTAGTTTTACCAGTACCTCCAATACCATAAAGAGCAAATTTACAAGTTTGTTCAGATTCATTTTTGTATTTTAAAATAAAATCAGGTAATTTATTGTTTTGGGCAAAATATAAAATTATATCAACAATAATTGCTGCTACTGCAAGTGCTATCGCTTCATGTTTATTATATATAATTGCCACCACTAAAAAAACAGCAGGAGTTAAGATAAATAAAAGAGTTAAACAAATCTGTAGAACTTGACTAATATTATTTATTCTACGTTTAGTCATATTAATTTGTACTCGAAGGAACAGCAAAATAAAATAAGCTTAAAAACTTTAATATAATGAGTATAACTTTTTATAGTAAAAAACTGAAGTATAAATATAGGACTCCTAATTGATTTTTGAAATATACGTAGGGTGTGTTGTCGCGTAGCGCAACGCACCATTATATAAGGGTTTCGGTGCGTTAGACTAGCGTCATAACACACCCTACAGATACCTAATTTTTTTCAAAATTCAAACCGGATTCCTATAATACGGTCGCTGTTCATTATTTAACCAGTTGTAAGCTCCATGTCTATCTAAAATCAAAAAACTGGTAAAGTCTGGGAGCAATGTCACAGGCACAGCAAATAAAAGTTTTATATTTTTAACAAAGTACTACTTAAAGTACCACTTGTGCATTCCCTGATTCTTCTATCAATAGGCTGCCTCTAGAGTTTCCATTTATAGGACATTATGAATAATCCTCCTTGCCCTAGCCGCTACCGCGCAGGGGACTGAGACAGCATTACCTTTTTTAAACCCGTTTTCTTACCGTCATTTTAGCGACTGCTGGCTCTAACATACGTATTTCCCCTTTATTGGCACCAATCTCAACATTCACACCAGTAGGCATGGTAAATTTATCTTGAGTATGATAAATCATAGCTGCATACCAAGCAGGAATACCTAAAAGCTTGATATGATCGCTTTTCATTTTTTGTAAATTGTGGATTCAGATTACACTACTGTAGTACTACCAGAAGTGCAATTTTCTTGTTTTGGTTTGACTATAATTTCCACATCACTACCTAAAGCATTCAAATATCTGATCAATCTTGAGATTGAAAAATCTTTTAATTTACCTCTTGTCAAAGCAGAAATTTTGGGTTGATCAATACCTAAAATTTCGGCTGCTTGAACTTGAGTTAAGTTTTGACTAGCAATAATTTCACTAATTTTACATGCAAGCCTTGCTTTAATTAAACGATCTTCAGAGTTAGCTAATCCTAAATCAGTAAACACATTGCCGCTACTTGTGAAAACATTGTTTTGATTGCTCATTTCTCTACTCCATTTCAATTTTATTTTTCTCTCTGATAATCTTCCTGAGCTTGTTTTAGTCTCTTTTTAACTAAATCTATATCTTGTTTTGGCGTGGAGATACCATGTTTTGATTTTTTTGAAATGAGTGTAATAAGTAAACAGCATTATCAAATTTCACAGTGTAAATCGCCCTATAAGCATTTCCCTCAAAACTTTCTACAATCTCTAAAAAACCTGCTCCTGAAAAACTCCTTTAGAGGCTTTGCGTCAGGGTGTTTATTGCCATGTTGTGCTAAATCTAAGGCGTAACCCATTACATCTTGCACGTCTTCAGGAAACTCTTTTAAATCGTCAAGGGCACTTGCTATCCATTTGAGAGGTTTTTCTTTTCGATCGCTCATGCAACCATATTATGCTAAAACCAGCATATTATGTCAATCGCCCTCATCTTTAGGTACTAGTGCCATCCGATACCCCAATACATCCAAGAACTCAATCAAAGTATAAATTTCAGCACCTCCAGTTTCCGCAAGCATCTTGTCCAGCTTTTCATAGTGCTGTTTAGCCGCTGATGAGAGATTATCATCTAGTATACGTGCATCTATCACCGCTTTGAGTGCTGAACGCAGTAGTTCAGGTTCGGGACTTTCTTCTTCCCATTCCAAAAAAGTTTCCATATAAGCGGCAGCCTCTAAGGATTCCTTGAGAGATGAAATCAGGTATTCGCGGTAACTCCTACTAGTGCTTTGTCCCATTAGTTCTGATGGCTAGGTAACAAATCCCCGACTTCTGAATAAATATCCGCACATTGTAGCAATTCCTAGGATAGAAGTCGGGGATCGCTCATGCCAGACCACGTAATCAATTTATGTATCTTCATGCAGACAATTTCAATATAAATTACATAATTATTTACGTATTAAATCATCCTCATTATATTACTTGTGGCTTATATTTCCCTTACATTGACTAGTATACAGAACTGAAATGGGTAAAAATTAAGTATTATTACTATGGCAGATTAAGTATTACATAATACTTAATATAGATATAAATTACTTCTGGGGATAGATGAAAAAATAAACAATATGGTAAACAGCCCTATTGTTGGTCATAATTAGTTCGTGAATTACGTAAAGACAAGTAAAATAAATTGTTTTATATAACTTAACTACTTATGCAAGAATAAATAGGTAGTCAAAGTAGGGAAGAAGTGACTTGCTTTCTCAGCGATCGCTGGAAACTCCCTATGCGACCTGTCATCTACCCTCTGTTTTGTTCCAGCTAATGCGATCTTGCTAAGAATACTTACCATTAATTATCAAAATGAGTGACATCTCTCCTGTATCAATTGCACAGATAACAGACATACATTTGTTTGCCAAAGAAAACCAAGAATTACTGGGAATGCCCACCAACGATTCTTTTTGTGCAGTTATAGAGCAGTTAAAAAAATTAGGTTCTGAACTCGATCTACTGTTGCTGACAGGAGATATATCTGGGGATGGTAGCCCTGAATCCTATGAAAACTTGCAAAATTTATTACATCCTTTACAAATACCTACTTACAGTGTACCGGGAAATCATGATTGCGCGATCGCTATGGAGGAGGCATTAAACTTAAGGTTGTTTTCTCGGCGCAAGTCTTTCGAGCGTGGTGGCTGGAACTTTATATTACTCAACTCCTCCGTACCGGAACAGGTACATGGTTATTTATCACCAGAAGCCTTAGATTGGCTAGATTATCAATTAACAATAGTAGATGAGAAGCCAACACTCATAGCCATACATCATCCACCTTTCTTAGTAAATTCTCAATGGTTAGATGGTAGTCGTCTGCAAAATGCAGATGATTTTTTTGCAGTTGTAGATCGCTATCCCCAAGTAAAGTTAGTTATATGCGGTCATATTCATCAAGAGTTTCAATATCAGCGCCATCATGTTTGCTATTTGGGTACACCTTCAACTTGTATTCAATTCCAGCCAAACAGCTCAGATTTTGCATTGGACGATAGACAGCCAGGATTTCGTCACCTCAAACTTTATCCTAATGGTCATTGGGAAAGCTGTGTAGAAAGAGTTCCCTATTTTTATCAATTGGAGTTGTTAGCCACAACAGGATATTAACACCACTGTTTGGTACGCAACCAAACATAAAAATACCTCTCTCTCCTTCACTCCCTCACTCCTTCACTCCCTCACTCCCTCTCCCTCACTCCCTCACTCCCTAACTGGGTGCGTGATCTATCAAAATATACCTGGAGATAGAAATAAAACGTAACATTTCTGATACTCTGAAATAATCAGAAAGAAAAAGTGCCATAAGCAAAATAAATGGTACTAGGGGTATTTAGAAGATGGCGGAAAATTTGAGAAGTCAAGTAGTTACCCAAGGGGTGCAGCGATCGCCAAATCGCGCAATGCTTCGTGCTGTTGGTTTTCAAGATGAAGATTTCACCAAACCAATAGTTGGCATTGCCAATGGTTATAGTACCATTACCCCCTGCAATATGGGTATTAATGAATTAGCCCAGAGAGCAGAGGTGGGTATTAAACAGGCTGGAGCAATGCCCCAGATGTTTGGTACCATTACCATCAGTGATGGCATTTCCATGGGCACTGAGGGGATGAAATATTCCCTGGTGTCCCGGGAAGTCATTGCCGACTCCATTGAAACTGCTTGTAATGGGCAAAGTATGGATGGAGTGTTGGCAATTGGTGGTTGCGATAAAAATATGCCTGGAGCCATGATTGCGATCGCTCGCATGAATGTACCAGCTATTTTTGTTTATGGTGGCACCATTAAACCGGGTAACTACGGCGGCTGCGATCTCACCGTGGTCAGTGCCTTTGAAGCGGTAGGGGAATACAGTGCTGGGAAAATAGATGAGGAAAAGTTGCTTGGTGTCGAGCGCAACGCTTGTCCTGGTCCTGGTTCCTGTGGAGGTATGTTTACCGCAAACACCATGTCTTCCGCCTTTGAAGCTATGGGCATGAGCTTACCCTATTCTTCTACTATGGCAGCAGAAGATGCAGAAAAAGCTGACAGTGCAGAAAAGTCGGCTTTTGTGCTAGTAGAAGCAATTCGGAAACAACTCCTACCCCGGCAGATTATCACCCGTAAGTCCATTGAAAACGCCATCTCTGTGATTATGGCAGTGGGTGGTTCTACTAACGCCGTATTACATTTTCTGGCGATCGCCCGTGCTGTTGGAGTAGAATTATGTCTAGATGACTTTGAAACTATCCGTGCCCGCGTACCAGTATTGTGTGATTTAAAACCTAGTGGTAGATATGTAGCTACGGATTTACACAGAGCTGGTGGCATTCCCCAAGTAATGAAAATGCTGTTGGCACATGACCTGTTACATGGTGATTGCATTACTATTAGCGGACAAACCATTGCTGAAGTCTTGGCAGACATACCCACAGAGCCATCAAAAGACCAAGATGTGATTCGCCCCTGGGATAATCCCATGTATGCCCAAGGACACTTGGCAATTCTCAAAGGAAACTTAGCTTCAGAAGGAGCTGTAGCTAAAATTACAGGTGTTAAACAACCCAAAATTACTGGACCAGCCAGAGTATTTGAATCCGAGGAAGAATGTTTGCAAGCAATCCTGGATGGTAAAATTCAAGCTGGTGATGTGATTATTGTCCGTTACGAAGGGCCTAAAGGGGGTCCAGGAATGCGGGAAATGCTAGCTCCCACCTCAGCAATCATTGGTGCTGGTTTAGGGGATTCAGTGGGATTAATTACCGATGGCAGATTTTCCGGTGGGACCTACGGCATGGTAGTAGGTCATGTTGCCCCAGAAGCCGCCGTTGGAGGTACCATAGCCCTGGTAGAAGAAGGCGATACCATCACCATTGATGCCCATGCCCGATTATTGCAATTACATGTTTCCGACGCAGAGTTAGCTCAAAGACGTGCTAACTGGAAACCCCATAAACCCCGTTACACCAACGGTGTACTCGCAAAATATGCCAAATTAGTCTCCTCCAGTAGTCTGGGTGCAGTCACAGATTTGGATTTGTTTGATAACTAGTCGATTTAGACGGTTGATATTTTGCAGTCTTTACCGTCAGATACAAAACTAGCCGTGGAAGTATATCTTCCACGGCTATAGTCTCTTGTGTCTAAATGCAACGGGGATAAGGTGTAAAAAGTAAACCTCTGAACCTTTTCCATACTTGTAAATTTCCTATTTCTACGCCAGTCGTAATCTTTAGAATATGCATATTGGATTTCTCAACCCCCAAGGAAACTTCGATTCCAGTGACAGTCATTGGACAGAACATCCTGATTTTGGAGGACAGCTAGTATATGTCAAGCAACTTGCCCTAGCAATGGCAGCACAAGGACATAAAGTAGATATTCTTACCCGCCAGATTATCGATCCCGAGTGGCCAATATTTGCCGATAAATTCGATGCCTACCCCCATCAACCCAATGTTCGTATTATTCGCTTACCTGCTGGTCCGGAAAAGTTTCTCCGCAAAGAATTACTCTGGTCTCATCTAATTAAAGATTGGGTACCAAACATTCTGGAATTTTACCGGGAGGAGGGACAGTTTCCAGATGCCATGACGGCTCATTTTGGCGATGGTGGTTTGAGTGCAGTTTTAATTCAAGCTCAAACAGGTATTCCTTTTACCTTTACAGCCCATTCCCTAGGGGCATTAAAAATGGATCGGTTCGATGTTACTCCTGAAAATATAGCCGAGATGAATAGCTATTTCTATTTTGGGTGTCGCCTATTTGCCGAACGCTTGAGCATGAATCACTCAGGGGTAAATATCACTAGTACTAAGGAACAGGAACGTTTTCACCAATATGCCCATCATGCTTACCAAGGATCTGTGGATGTTAATGATGATAATCGCTTTGCCACCATTCCTCCAGGGGTAAATCCTGATGTTTTTGGGACTGAAGTACGTTCAGCAAATGAAGAGGAAATTTACCAAAAAATTCAAGACAGATTAGTACGGGATATTTATAAAAATAGACAAACTTTGCCGGCGATTATTGCCTCTAGTCGCTTGGAACCTAAAAAGAATCACCTTGGTTTAGTAGAAGCATTTGCCTCTAGTCCAACTCTCCAAGAGCAAGCCAATCTGGTGATTTTTACCAAGGGAGAAGACGATCCCTTACGAAATATCGTTAGCGATGAAATCAGCGAGCAAGAAGTCCTAGCACCCATTAGGAAAATTATCGACGATCAAAATTTATGGGGCAAGGTTAGTGCCTTCTCTATCCCCAGTCAATCAGCACTAGCTGCGGCTTATCGCTTTTTTGCCCAATATCGCTCTGTATTTAGCTTAGTTTCTCTCCATGAACCTTTTGGATTGGCTCCTTTAGAAGCTGCTGTGGCTGGTTTACCAGTGGTTGCTACCCAAGATGGAGGTCCCAAAGAAAGTTTACAAAAAGAAGACGAAAAGTTTTGTATCCTAGTCGATCCCACCTCTACCACAGACATTGCCCAAGGTTTAGAAACAGTCATCTCCCAGCCTGAAGTTTGGGATGATTTACAAAAACGAGGGTGCGAGCATGTTTTGCGATGTTATACCTGGAATCGGACAGCCCAAGAGTATCTGAAAATGTTGTCAAAAATTGTAGCTGCTCCCAAACCTAGTTCTGATGATTTATTACCGATTCACCCCTATTTTCTCGATCCCACACCAGATAATGATGTTTCATTGTCTGAGTTGAAACAACTTTATTTTGGCTCTGAAGCCTGATATCTCTTGAGTAACTTGTCTTTATAAAGATGCGCCAAATTTAGCCTGCTCCCGGCAGGCTACTCTACACCATAGACACAAAGTCACTTTTGTTAAGAATTCCTTATCTCTACGAGTGATTCAGGGATAAAATCGGATTGCTATATTATTTGCTTGATATTAGCTTTCATCAAAAATTAAAACTAACATCATACATTCTTTGAATAAATGCATTCTAAAAGGTTAATAAAAAAGCTATACTCAAACAAATGAAAAATGTTTTTATTTCATTTCATATTTTCATTTGTTGTATAAATTACATCCATGATAAATATGCAATCATGTATGCCTGATTTTCAATTAAATAAATATTCTGTTGAATAGGTGGAAACTAAAAAATTAATACCAATAAAAAAAGGATGGGGCAAATTTATTTGTAGAACACAGACACAGAAGGTAATTTTCCATATACCTGGTAAAGTTTTTTACGGATTAAAACCTGTATACAACCCTAACTTCCCCTGACACGTCATTTGCTCTGAGTGGAAGATTCTCCAGGACTAGACTGGCTTGATGTTACGCAAAATCTAAACTCTAAAATCCAAAATGGTATAGTTTACTTCTTTAATTCCTATATCAATTATTCACGTTGATGATGAATCTATAATATTTAGTTTTAAGTAGGGTCTGCTGAATAACTATCAAAATATTGATTTATCAATGCTTTGAGGCTATTTTTTGAGTCAGGGCGTGCAAGGGAATTAGGATTAATGGTTTAAAATTCTTGCATCTCTAATTTTTGATAGTAAAAAGAATAGAAAAAAATAGGCACCTAACTATTGCCTATTGCCTATTGCCTATTCCCTACCCCCACCAAAAGACTTTTTCAGCAAGCCCTAAGTCATAAATTACACGCTAAAATATTGATTCCCTCATCATATCCAGAAATAGGAATATTTTTAGTTACCAATCAATAGCCGAAAAATGATATTTAATTAGTATCTAACCTGAGTTCGGGATAAGCTGAAAACCTCATTACACCGTTGTTTGATTCTGGGATATATCAACGTATTTGCCTCGTTTTAGCTATTCAAGGTTAAATAAACCGGGATTACCCGAACTGAGATTACGTATATTTCTCACGTTAATTTTAACTCCTAACACCGAACTCAAGTTGTCTAATACTATTTTATACAAAGTAGATAATCATTTTAAACAACTAGTTTACAATCAAGCTATTTTAGCTTTCGTATTTTGACTTAAATTACACCAATAGAACTACCTGTTTAACAAGCACAAATCGATAGCATAAAACCTAATCTAGGATACTGCATTAAGATTATTCGGTCATTAATCAGGTATTGATAGATACATTTTAAAATTATCAGGAGTTGATGAAATTGAAATACAAAAAATAACAGTATTTGATGAAACATATGCAATATGGGTCTGAATCCCTTTGTGAGCAAACTTGTATAGTTCCTTTGAAATATCTAAACTGAGAGATTTATGAAAATGGCAAATAAAAAGTGGGCTGTAAAACGTATTACTGTTAATTTAGCTGCACAAGAAGCGGAAATATTAGAAAGATATTGCGAAAAAACTGGTAGACCCGCAACGGATATAATTCGAGAATTGATTCGCGGATTACAAATAGCTAATCATAGCGATCGCGAAAATAACACTAATCATATAAATGAATTGTATCACTAGTTAATTGTCCCTGGAAAACAGGGAAATAAATTTGATTGGCAAATTCCGACCCCTACGCAGTTACAATTTGTAAAGAAAGCTTACAGGGAAGGATGGAATGCGCGTTGCAATTGTAGGTGCGGGACTCGCTGGGTTAGTCACAGCAGTAGATTTAGTTGATGCTGGTTGTGAAGTCCAGATTTTTGAATCCCGTCCCTTTATTGGCGGTAAGGTTAGTAGCTGGGTAGATGGCGATGGCAATCATATTGAAATGGGATTGCACGTATTCTTCGGCTGTTACTACCAGCTATTTGAACTAATGAAAAAGGTTGGGGCGTTAGATAATTTACGTTTAAAAGAGCATACCCACACCTTTATTAATCAGGGTGGGCGTGTTGGTAATTTAGATTTTCGCTTCTTTACTGGTGCTCCTTTCAATGGGTTAAAAGCTTTTTTCACTACTTCCCAACTCTCCTTACCAGACAAAGCCCAAAACGCCTTGGCATTAGCCACTAGCCCGGTAGTAAGGGGTTTAGTGGACTTTAAGGGAGCGATGAAATCTATTCGCAATTTAGATAAGATTAGTTTTGCAGATTGGTTCCGCAGTCATGGCGGTAATAACAACAGTATCAAACGGATGTGGAATCCCATTGCCTATGCTTTGGGTTTTATTGATTGTGAAAATATTTCTGCCCGTTGTATGTTGACAATTTTCCAGTTATTTGCAGCTAGAACGGAAGCTTCCGTATTGCGAATGCTGGAAGGTTCTCCCTATGAATACTTACACAAACCCATTGTGGAATATTTATCAGCCAGGGGAACTAAAATTTATACCCGTCGCCAAGTTAGGGAAATCCAGTTTCATCAGTCAGGGGAACAGGCTGAGGTGACAGGAATTGTGGTGGCCAATGGGGATGGGCAAGAAACCATTACTGCTGATGCTTATGTGGCTGCTTGCGATATTCCTGGCATTCACCGTCTCTTACCCCAGGAGTGGCGACAATGGTCGGAATTTGACAATATTTATAAGTTAGAAGCTGTACCCGTGGCAACTGTGCAGTTACGTTTTGATGGCTGGGTAACAGAACTAGAGGATGCTGAACAACGGCAGCAGTTAAATAGGGCTGCGGGGATTGATAATTTGTTATATACTGCCGATGCTGATTTTTCTTGTTTTGCAGATTTAGCCTTAACTAGTCCGGCAGATTATTATCGTCCAGGTGAAGGATCTTTATTACAGTTGGTATTAACACCAGGAGATCCGTTTATTAAACAAAGTAATGAAGAAATTGCCCAACACGTCCTCAAGCAAGTGCATGAACTGTTTCCCTCATCACGAGAGTTGAATATGACTTGGTATAGTGTGGTGAAATTAGCTCAATCTCTGTATAGAGAAGCACCTGGGATGGATGTTTATCGTCCCAGTCAAAAAACACCCGTGGCGAATTTCTTTTTGGCAGGGAGTTACACCCAACAGGACTATATAGATAGTATGGAAGGTGCAACAATTTCCGGGAAACGGGCAGCAAAAGCAATTTTGGAGAGCATGAAAGTAAGTTAAGGAAGCTGGGGGAGCAGAGGAGGCAGTCAACCGCTAGCACTTATAGGGCGGCTACGCCAACGCGTCAGTCAAAAGTCAAATGAATTTCATACAACGTCAAGCATAAAAGTATAGCTTTTCCTGTTAAGAGTTCTCTATTTTCTAGCTAGCCCCACAGGAAAATCCCACAACCAAGCATGAAAATGCTTTGTGACTAATTCTTCAAGGGCGCACGCAATGCGCCCCTACAAACTCCGCGCCTCCTAACTATTTTCAAGCTAGTCCCCCATGAACGTTTGTACACAACTAATTATGAAAATACCTGTTAAGAGTTGCCTGTTGCCTATTGCCTGTTGCCTGTTGCCTATTTTCAAGCTAGTCCCCCACGAGAAAATCCCACAACCAAACATGAAAATAATTCCCTCACTCTGGGCGGGGAAACCCCGCCCCTACTCTACTCTACGAGAAGCCACTGCGTGTCTACACTCCTTCACTCCCTCACTCCTTCACTCCCTCACTCCTTCCCTCCTTCCCTCCTTCCCTCCTACCCTGCGGGAAGCCGCTCTCCGAGCGTCTACACTCCTTATTTTCTAGCTAGGGGAGATAGGGAGAAATTCACAATCTAAAATCCAACATCTAAAATCTAAAATCTAAAATCCAAATGTCTGAATGGTTAGAACATAGTGTGCAAGTGACAGTAGAAGTCCCCATAGATTTTGTCTGGAATCTGTGGTCTGATTTAGAACAAATGCCCCGGTGGATGAAGTGGATTGATGCAGTCAAAATTCCTGAAGATAACCCCGATATTTCTATTTGGACTCTCAAAAGCGGGATATGGGAATTTAACTGGAAATCCCGAATTCTCAAGGTGATTCCCAACCAAATTATTGAATGGGAATCTATTGATGGATTGCCCAATCGGGGGGCGATTCGCTTTTACGATCGCCACGGTAGTAGTATTGTTAAACTGACTGTTGCCTATGCCATCCCTGGGGTTCTCGGTCAAATTATGGATAATTTGTTTCTGGGAAGGTTAGTGGAATCTACCATTCAAGCTGATATGGATAGGTTCCGGGATTATGCCTTGAAAACACAATCATCAGCATCATAACTATTAAGCTGCGGGAGCATTTAACTTATATATTCATTTGGCATTGGTTAATGGCTACAACTGTTGTCACTTCTTCCGCTCAAACCCTCTTCCTTCTGACTTGCTGTTGTGCATTAAAAATGCACAACAGCTTACCAAGTGGGATCGCTAAATAGATTGATGGTTAATTCCTTTTTTCCTGGAGGCACGGCGGTAATACAAGCACGGATTATATCTTTGCCTTCTACTTCTACGCTACAAGCATGACAAGTTCCCATCAGACATCCAGTAGGAATAAACACCCCGGCTCGTTCGGCAACATCTAGCAGTGGTTCTCCTACTTCAGCCTCAATGGTGACATCATCTGGTAAAAAGCGGATAGTAACATTCATATCGACCAATCGCTGACTACAATAATGGTGTTAAGTCTAAATGGTGTTCCACTTCCCTGGCAATTGAGTCTAGCATTTGCTCTCGTTGTTCCCGGTAATTGGCAATACCTGTGGCTAAAGATTTTAACCCCCGTTGTTGGCGCAGACGGTTTAACCAAGCCCGTCGCCAGGGTCCATTATCAAAAATGCCGTGGAGATAGGTACCCCAAACAGATTGACACTTATCTACTAAGCCTAGATTAGCATCATCAAATAGGGGTTCATATTCTTGGGCATCCGTGCCTAAGGCAGGGATTTCTATCCGGGAACGCCCTTGATGGATTTCAAAGCCATGTACGGGTAGTCCTATCTGGGGATGATTAGATGTGACTTGACGTTGGCGGGCAATTTTTTGTCCTGTAATCACGGTTTTGATGGGTAATAATCCCAATCCTTGATATCTGCCAGCGTGTCCCTCCACTCCTTCGGGATCAGCAATCATTTGACCCAATATTTGATACCCACCACAGATACCTAATACTGTACCACCCGCAGCGGCATAGTTTTGAATTGCTTCCGCCATGCCCGTTTTTTGCAGCAGTAGCAAATCGGGAATGGATGTTTTTGTTCCCGGTATAATTACTGCATCCGGACGACCTAAATCTTGTTTGGGACTCAGATATCTCAGAGAAACACTGGGTTCTGATTCCAAGGGATCGAAGTCGGTAAAATTGGAAATTCTCGGCAAACGAATCACACTGATGTTGATTTCTTGTTGAACTTTTGCAGGTTTGCGTTCCAATAAATCTAGGGAGTCTTCCGCTGGAAATAGATGTTGTAAATAAGGAATTACCCCGAGAACCGGAATGCCAATACGTTCTTCTAACCATTTTATACCCGGTTCTAAGAGCGATCGCTGTCCCCGGAATTTATTAATCACAATTCCCTTAATTAAAGCCCTCTCCTGTGGCTCTAGTAATTCTAGGGTTCCCACCACATGGGCAAATGCTCCACCGCGATCGATATCTACTACCAAGATAGTAGCCGCATTTAAGTATTTTGCTACCCGCATATTGGTGAGATCCCGGTGCTTGAGGTTAATTTCCGCAGGGCTACCAGCTCCTTCACACACCAATAAATCGTATTCTGAACTCAAATGGTTTAAGGAATCTTCAATTGCCCGCCATCCCAGCTCAAAATACTGCTCGTAGTAGTCTGCTGCACTGACTTTCCCTACAGGTTTTCCTTTAATGATTACCTGGGAAGTCATATCCCCTTGGGGTTTAAGTAAAATGGGATTCATTTCCACCCACGGCATAACTCCCGCTGCCCAGGCTTGCACTGCTTGGGCATAACCAATTTCACCACCACTAGCCGTTACATAAGCATTTAAAGCCATGTTTTGACCTTTAAAGGGAGCCACCCGCCAACCACGTCGTGATAAAATCCGACAAATGGCTGCGCTCAACAGTGATTTCCCTGCGTGGGATGTAGCTCCCACTACCATAATTGCTTTCATACTTAAATATCAGTTTATCTAGAGTTAGTTTTAACTTCTGTAGAACGGGCTAATTAGGAGAATTAAGATATATTAGCAAATTGTAGCCAGATGTGTATTTTGTCACCCTTCTACAATGTTCGCACCCCATATAATAATCTAAGAACATGGCTAGTATCCGAAGATAACCACATTCTTGGGTTTTTACAGAGGAAAATGACATGGATATAGTAAAGACTTTATAAATCCATGAAAAGCTCCCGGATTTATTATTCCCCAGAAAAAGTGATCACTAACGTGAATACTGATAATTTTAAAACGGAAGTCTAAACCAATGTATAAAAATATCCTTGAGGTGATCGCCCCATGAAGGATTAATCTGGGGTTGACTCTGGAGTTTTTCCAGTAATTGACGGCCGAGGGGAGTTAGGCGGAAACTATCGGTAATCCCCTGTCCATCTACTTCTCGCCGTAATATACCCACATCAATTAACCACACCAAGGCATTATCTGCTGCTAACTCTGATAAAGGGCGTTTGGTGTAACCATTTTTCATCCCAGCATCCAGAGCAATGTTAGCCATAGGTACGCTTTCACAAGCCATGGTTGCAAATAAACTGAGATGGAAAGGAGAACATAAAAGCGATCGCTCGGCTCTTTCTATGGTTTGATTAGAGTAGGAAAATGGTTGGGCAGTTAGTTGGGAATCCAGATTAGGCATGGGTTTTTCAGGAATGACTCTGGTAATTAAGTTGTTGCAGTAGATGGCCAGTGAATGTTTTCAATTGCTCTTCATGAATTTATTGTAAATTATTGTAAAATTGCAAGTGCATGAAAATTTTAGATAAATCCTATACAGGAAGGGTAAATTATGCCTTTAACAGTTGGTAGCAATGCACCTGCGTTTACCGTCAAAGATACCAATGGCAACACAGTTTCATTATCCGATTTTCAAGGTAAAACCGTAGTTTTATATTTTTACCCCAAAGACGATACCCCAGGTTGCACCAAGCAAGCTTGTAGCTTCCGTGATGCTACAGAAGAATATAAAAATAAGGATGTGGTGGTATTGGGTGTGAGTGCAGATGATGAAGTCTCCCACCAGGCATTTACCCAAAAGTATAATCTCACTTTTCCCCTCTTAGCTGACACAGAGCAAGCCCTAATCAAAGCCTATGATGTCGATGGTGGTGGCTATGCCAAGCGGGTCACCTATGTGATTGATGGCAATGGTAAAATTGCTCATGTTGATGCCAGTGTCAATACATCCACCCATGCAGGTGATGTTTTAGCAGCATTGGGACTGTAAAGCAGGCAGGGGCAGGGGCAGGAGGCAGGAGGCAGTGCCGATGAAAAATTTTTTCATCACCAAGTATGAAAAAGGGTTCTTTCCCCTACACCCTACACCCTACACCCCACACCCTCGTTCTGGTTACAAGGTTCTACCTTGTAATGAATTTTGAGGAGGCTCTGCCTACCCTAATGGGTTTCCAAGCAGAGCCTAGAAATGAGGGTCAGCTACTCCAACGACACATCCCAAAAAGGGCACGGCGTGGGTTGTGATTATTCTATAACCCGAAAGATATTGAATGCCGTGCCCCTAGAGGACAATTTGTTTTTTGGCATTTTTGAGATTGCTTCCATGTCACCTTACCCTTATCTAGGGCTTGCTGAAAAAGTCATGATTGTGGAGGTAGGCAATAGGCAATAGGCAATAGGCAATAGTTACAGCCTATGGGTTTCTGTTTTTTTTACCCATAAAAAAATACCAGATGCAAGGATTTGAGGTTGAAAATCCTAATTCCCTTACATGCCTTTTCCCGAAAAATAGCCCAAAAGCATTGATAAATCAATGTTTTATATCATGCCCGCCTACATACCCATAGTAAAACTAATGCAAAGAAGCTAATCAAAAAAGGTTTTAGGGTTATTTTATTATGGTCGTGCTACCGGACATGATATTATATTTATTCACCAGTTCCTATCTAGATTCATGACTGCCATTGAGACAGAAATCATCTCGCAACTGGCTGACTACTCGGTCTAAACCTACAGAATGAGCAGCTTTAAATAAAATCCGATCGCCCGGTTGAATATACCCTTTTAATCCCTGGAATAATTCAGCATGACTACTAAAGCATTCTGTGGGTATATCTGTTGCATTCCGGGCAATGGCAGCAGCGTCTTCACAATCAACTAATACTAATAACCCATCTAACTGTAAATCTTGCACCGTTTTACCTACTTGTTGGTGCAATTGGTGCGATCGCTCTCCCAATTCTTTCATTGCACCCAACACGGCAATTTTCCTTTTACCTGGTGTATGTGCCAATAAATTTAATGATGCTGCCATTGCTTCTGGTGCAGCATTGTATGTCTCATCTAAGATTACCACATCATTGGGTAATTCAAACCGTTGCGATCGCCCCCCTGGCATATCCACCATTACACCGGCTTGCAGACTACTCCAATCAATACCTAATACCCTTGCTACAGCCAAAGCAGCCATATAATTAGCGGCAATGTGACGACCAGGCATGGGTAAATTAAACTTCATCCCTTCTATTTCCAGGGTTTGCAAATCTATTAACTTACCTTGAATATCTCCACCATTAAAACCAAAGGAGACTACTTTCCCTTGCCAAACCTGGGCTGCTGTCTCCATTAATAGGGGATTATCGTAATTGAGAATAGCCACCCCATCCTGGGGCATTTGGGCTAATAACTCACATTTAGCCGCCGCAATTGCCTCTTCCGAACCCAGTAACTCAATATGGGCTGTACCGACATTAGTAATCAAACCAATGGTCGGATGGACTATTTCCGTTAACTCAGCAATTTGTCCTACCCCTCGCATCGCCATTTCTATGACAGCATAATCATGGTCTGTATCCAATTCCAGTAAGGTTTTCGGTACTCCAATCTCATTATTAAAATTGGCATGGGTTTTATGAACCTTCCCTTGGGTAGCTAAAACCCCTGCAATTAACTCCTTGGTGGTGGTTTTACCCACGGAACCCGTTACCCCAATCACTGGTATCGAAAAACAATCCCGCCACCATCTAGCAATCCTTTGATATGCCTCTAAAGTATTGTCAACTTGTAAAACCGGAACATCCCCATATTGATATTCAAAATCAACTATAGCAGCTATGGCCCCTTTGGCGATCGCCATAGGTACAAACTCATGTCCATCAAATTTTTCCCCACGTAAAGCCACAAATATCTCACCTGGCTTGAGGATACGGGTATCTGTTTGTATACCACTGCTGAGTTGTCTTAAAGCTACTGCCGATAAATTGGCAGCTTTAGCACCCAGAATATTTTTGAATTGATTGAGGAGCGCAGAGCAAGGCATGATGATTCCAGTATTTTTGCGGATTTTCAATATATTAAACCTCGTGGGACATTCCCACTTCGCAATCAGTTAATGAATTGCAGAAACGAGGGCGTATACCTTATCCTTCAAGGAGATAAAGATAAAATTTTCTTAATTCTATGATTTTTTTCTGGACAAAATAAAGTAGCAAAGTTAATATTGTTACACAGACTTGTTAAATTAAAAACATACCCATACAACAGTGCCAAAGAAGTGAAAACTCCTTCGGCACGGTTAGTTTATAAGGGAATTAAACAGTATTTATCAAATCTGGGTCTACTTATCAAATCTTTACAGGAAAATAGAGCAGGGAAGGAGATAATTGTAAATCTTCTTCCTTCTTTTTGCTCCATCCCCTCTGAAAAAGGATTTTTTGATTGTCCACAGAGATTATCCCCGGTTTTTGATCAACATCACTTGCACGATTTGGTTAGCTATATCGCTGGCAATACCCAAAGAATGATAAAGATCGTTTAAGAAGTCTTGCTCATCCCTAGTTACGACTCCATCTGCAAGTACCATATCCGTAGCTAATGCAAAAGCAGATTCCTTTAAATTACCAGGCAAAGATGCTTGTGCTGTATTGAAGAAAGCATCTATCCCTTCTTGCCTCAACAAATTCAGAAGTTTATCAAACATCCCTACAATCACATCACTGGTATATGACTGGAAAAGTTTCATCCGAGACAGGATAGCAGAAACAGAACGCGTTTCCTCTTCAGACATATAACCATCTGAAGCAATGGCGGCCAAGGTAATCGCAGCAACAGCTTCCGCAGGACTGAGGGAATCTTGAACTTGACTCTGAGAATTGAATACATTTTGGTCGGAAAAACCCATTGTTATTTACTCCATTAGATTAGTACCTCTTTTACGTACATATACTTAGAAAAACGATAATTCTAGTAATAAATGTAACCATTTGAGGTGATATATCTTAGTGTTCCCAGGATTCTGCTCTAGCGAACACAAGAGTTAAAGGGTTTTCGACGGTAGGTTATTTTTGTTGCTGGAGTTTAACGAAAAGATTTTGGTGGAGTGGGGCGAATACCAGTCTTTTCAATGGATTCTATGACTGCCAAGCCGATACCAGAGGCTGTAATCAACATAAATATGGAAACTAGAAAGGCATTAACAAACATCCGTAGGGCTTCATCGAAAAAGATATAGGTGGTCATAGCTTGCTTCTCAACTCTATGCTGCTAGTAGTATTTACTTTCTCCAGCTCTCAAAAACTGATTTCCGCTGAAAAATTACCAGCTATTGCATCTTAACAAAACTTTAGATTTTTGGCGAGCAGAATCAAGGGGTTTCTCTTAAAGATTAGATAATGTTTTCGCAAAAGTTTTTCAAATAAAATCTGATGGGAAAAATATCTGATTTACCATGTTTTTACTGTTATTTTCAATAAATCATGGTCATATATTTTACATTATATTTGTAATCAAGCTTAGAAATACATAAGGAAAATATTGTTATAAATAACACGCTGATATGCAATAAGTTGATTTGATTTTTTAATTGTGAATTAGTTAGCTCTCTACAGGAAAATCCCACTACCAAGGATCTGAAAATACTTTGTGACTAACTCCTCAAGGGCGCACGCAATGCGCCCCTACTGTGCGCTGATTAACTGTGTTTAACCAACCTTGGGGGTTGAATTCCCCTGCTTCTATAAGCAGCGCGTTTTGCGTCGGGGTAAAATCCTCGTTGTTCCTGCGTAGTTCGCTCATTCTAAATTCACTCATTCTAAATTCTTTTAATACAACTACCGACAGTGGCTAAAACTGATTCTGCGAGTGCATTTAGTTCGTAGCCACCTTCTAAGCCAAACAGAATTTTATGACTTATTTCCAGACAGTAATCTGTAAATAAACCATAGTCCTCTGGTTGGAGATTAATACTTGCTAAAGGGTCTGCGGTATTGGCATCATAACCTGCACTAACAATCAGTATATCTGGCTGAAAACTAGCTAAAAAAGGCACTACTTTTTGTGTAAATAATTGCTGATATATACTTCCATTACTGCCAGGAGAAATTGGTAAATTTAATACATTATTATCGCAGCCTTTTTCTGTAGCTTTACCAGTACCGGGATAGCATGGGGATTGATGTAGGGAGCAATAGGCAATGTTAGGGTTGTTCTCCACGATGGCTTGGGTGCCATTGCCATGATGTACATCCCAGTCTAAAATTGCTATGCGGTTAATTCCTGGTTGTTGAAGAGCGTAAGTAGCAGCGATCGCAGCATTAGAAAATAGGCAAAAACCCATACCTGTATTCCTTTCGGCGTGGTGTCCCGGTGGACGAGCCAGCACAAAGGCAGGTGTACCAGTTTCCCGCACAATATCCACCCCATCTAACCAAGCACTCACAGCTAGTAAAGCAACATCATAACTACGGGGAGAAACGGGTGTGTCAGCATCTAGATAACCGCCACCAGTGGCAGCGACTTGTTGAACTTTATGAATGTAGCGTTGCTCATGTACTGCTTCTATCAAAGGCAGGAGGGGACGCTGTATTATGGGTGTAGGCTGGAGCCATTGGATTTGTTGTGCAAATGGTGCTGATTTCAGGGCGTTAACAATGGCTGTTAAGCGTTCTGGTTTTTCTGGATGGGAGTATCCTGTCTTGTGTTCTAGGAACTCATCACTATAGATTACTGATAACATGGCGGGAGTTTGGCGAGTGAAGGAGTGATATCAAATCCGATAGCATCTGAATGATAAAAAACCGCAAAGACGCAAAGGACGCAAAGGAAGAGGAAGAGAGAGAGTAACTGAAATAATTCCGATACAAACGGAAACGATATGATTAAAAG
>JASJCJ010000316.1 GCA_030066045.1 Calothrix sp. MO_167.B12 | reverse complement strand
CGAGGCAAGAAGAATTGCCCAAAAATTAGAGATTCATTATACACCCAAACATGGTAGCTGGTTAAATATGGTTGAATCTGAGTTATCTGTACTTGTACGGCAATGCTTAAAACGAAGAATTCCTGATATTAAAACTTTAAAAAACGAAGTCTGGGCTTGGCAGAGCGATCGCAATAAAAATAAAGTTTGTGTAGATTGGCGTTTTCGTACAGAAGACGCTAGAGTCAAGCTTTCAAAGATTTACCCAACCCATCAAAATTAATGGGACAAAGCACTAGTGTTGCGCCACATTAGTTCTGCGGAGTAAAACAATTGTAGTGGGAGCGTCTCGCTCCCTGCTGTAAGGAATGTATTGGGAGCGTCTCGCTCCCTGCTGCTAGGAAGCGGGCAAGATGCCCGCACTACAGCTGCCTGTCAAAGGGTTTCAGGATTTAGGGAGCATCCCAATTTTTCAAAAATATGCGGTAGTGGGAACCGGAAAGCTCCCTTGATATACAAGTAGTAAAAATCACGCGCTGTCTGTGTTGGCTTTCCCTTCGTAAATCCCTCAGGACTAGACTGCTCAACTCCAGCAGTCACGGGTACTGTTGGTCATTTGCTTCGCGGAAGCCATACCGAGATACCTACAGTACCCGTAAGACTGCACAGTCAAGAGCAGGCTAGTGATTGCGCGTTTAGACTATACACAAGGATGACGATCCATCATCCAGATTGCAAGGATTATTTACCAACTACTAGCGCGTGATTTTATTGACACTGACGGGCATGTTGCATCCGTAGTGCGAGAATGTGCTCGCATGGGCCTTTATACAGCTTGTTTTGCTGATGCCAATTACAAGTACACTCTGCATTTATTATACGTTCGTCTAAATCTATCGTCAATGATGGGGTATAAGTTTTATCTTTATCCTTGACTGTACCTTGTAAGGTTAGGGCATTGTTGTTTTGATTAACTGATGTGACTTGTACAGCGTTGGTTTGGAGGAAGCGATCGCTCTTTGATTCCCTTTCATTAGCAAAGCGCAATCTCTCCATTGGTAGGGGTTCTCGGCTAAGTTCTCTAATTCGATATACTTGTTTATTGAGGTCATAAATAACTCTTCCGGCTTGAGTATAAGCACTTAAGGCACCGAGTACTGCTGTGCGACTCAATTTTAACCGTTTGGCTAAACTATCTGCGGTTTCTACCCAATTTTCTCGTAAACCATCAAAGATGATTTTTTGCGTCCATTCATCTACATCTGCCCGGGGGGCCATTAAGTCAAAGTTACCGGAATTTGACCAATCATTTTTTGTCCACCCGGATAAGCCCAGGGTAAAGGACATATCCCCTAAGTCGGCGATGTAGAATGAGGGCATCCCTGTACCTAGGAGATGGACGGTGAATTTTTTGGCGATGGGGATGAGGCGTTCGAGGATGTGTAAGCGTCTGCGTCCCCAAACGCGGATGGTTTGGGGTTGGGTGCCGGTGTAGGGGGAGCGAGGACATACTACTTCCATTTCCCAAGGTTCAAAGACTATGCGTACTGGTTCTCCTGGGGTGAGATGGTAACGCATACTCCGGGGTCCTTTTTTCTCTTTGTGGCGACGCAACACAAAGCAGAGGTTATGGATGTCCATCGGGTGTAAGTCGAATTGGGTTGTGGGTAAGCACATGGCGGAGCTTACTTGGAGGAAGCCTCTTACCCAGCTGTCAGGGAGTTCTATTTTTACTTCTTTATATGCTTCCTCGTTGGTGGTTTGGACTTCAAAGCCGGATGGGTCTACTTGTAGTAGGGTGGTTTTATAACTACGGATTTTTTGGAATTCGTCGTAGAGGGCGGCGGAATAATCTACGTTGGTGGTTCCACAGGCGAATTCGTTAATGTTTTGAAATACTTGGTAACTGGCACTTAATTTACCATAGGTTGATTCGTCAACGCTGAAGCATTCAAAGAATAGTTCGTCGGGGTGTACTGTGATTACTGGATCGAAGATAAAGTACATGTCTAAGTGTTTTTGCCAAGCGTATCTTTGGAAGGCTGATTGTGCTTGGTAAAATGGGCGGAGGCGTTCGTATTTTTTGGTATTTAATTGGTTGAGTTCTTCTCGGAGTTGTTGAATTTGATCGGCTATGTCTTGGCGTAATGTTGTGATTAAGTCCCAGTCAATATTATCTTGTTGGTTACGCCATTCTTTATAGGCGGTTTTGTCTTTTGCTTGGTATCTTAAGTCGGAAATTACTACGTCATGTAGGGCACTGATGGCTTCGCGGAAGGCGATGTTTTGTTTGAGTTCGCCGATGAAGTAGGTGGGTGGACGTTTGGTGTCGGGGGAAAATGACATTTGGGTGTTGGTGCTGTTTTCTGTTACCCCGGTGTTGTTTTTATAAGAGTATGAAAATTCCATTTTGCTTTGTTTATTATTAGTAAGAGTTTATCTCACGCAGAGGCGCAGCGAAAAGTGTGGTCTTGGGGGTTTCCCCCATGAACAACTTTTCAAGAGAGAGGCGCAGAGAAGATAAGGGTATTTAAGTTCTGGTTTGGGAGATTGGTTTGATGGTTATGGGAAGGGGAATGTGGGGGTATTTTTTGTGGATTTTGAGCATGATTTGTAGGGTTGCTGATTTATCTGCGATCGCTATTGTTGCTGATTGTCTGGTCATGATTTTGGCGATGGTTTTGGCGGCTATTTCGCTTTTTTGGGCTTCTGTTTCTAGGAAGGTAAAAATACGTTTTTTGGCGGTGCTACCTCGGTTGACGCGGGATAGTATGCTAATGAATAATGGTTCGAGTTTTTGTAGTTTTTCGGGGCTATCTGTGGCGTATTTTTCGAGGTAGTTGGTGACGAATAATTGCATGTCTGTTGATGGATGTTCGCTAAATTTCAACAGATATTCTTCGCCGTCTGTTTCTCGAAAGTTACGGGTTAGTAAGTCTCTTCCTAGTGTTCTGGCTTCTTGTCGGACGCTATCACAAATGGTTATTAGTACTTCTGGGGTAAATTCGTTGTCGGTAAATTCTGTGGTAAATATTTTGAAGGCAAATTCCCGGGAGTCTTGCCATTTTGCCTCTAATATTCTAGCTGCGGCTACCATGTCTTGGGTGTTGGTGCGTAATCTGGGAAGGATTTGCACGAACATTTGTTTGGCGGCTTCTCTGACGGAAAGAATTTCGTGGTTTGCGAGTTTAACTATTTCTGGGGTGGTAAATTCTGATAACCAATTTTGATAGTTTGTACCCAGGATTACGCCACCTATTTCTTGCGCTGCACCAGATTTTGCTTTGAGGAGGTTTAAGGTGGTTTGTTTATCAATAGTTATCATCCCTCCTGGTAAGTCTTCCCGTAGTAAGTGTGCTAAATAGTTATGTACTCCTTGATGTTTTTCGGGAATGAGCAATACTTCTATTAGTTCTGTTGCTATTTCTTGGGAGAAGCTGGGATAATTGGTTGCTAAACGGTGGATAATTGGTTGAATAGCTTGGCGGATATCTGGATTGGCATTTACCGCCATAGCTACAATTAAAATACTTTCTTCCCTGATTAGTTTTTCGTCGGGTAATTGTCCAAATAATCTCATCCCAATTACTCTTAATGATTCATAGGGAGATGCTAGTAGGGATTCGATTATTTCTGATGGTAATTCTTCTGTGGGGGTTTGATGGTTGAGGAGAATCTTTGCACCTATTTCTTGAATTTCTAGGGAGGGATGGGCTAGTAAGTCATTAATTACGTTGAATCCTAAGGTACGTAGTTGTGGTGCAAAGCCGGTTAGGAGTGTTTCACCAATTTCTTTAACTAGTTCCCCGTCTGTTTCGATGGTGAGTAATTGAGCGATGATTCTACCAATTAAGACTTTAGCAACTGTATCCTTAATAATGGCTGAATTGAGTAATTTTTTGGTAAATTGACGGGTATCGTTGTGAGGACTGGTAATTAAGTTAGCTATAAAGTAACTGTCTTTCAAGAAATATTCTCTTTGTTCTTCTATCCACTGGTAAGCTTGATTGCGTGCTGGCTCTGATGGACAATTAGCTAAGGCAAGAATTAATTCTATGTTTGGTTGCTGGGGATTATATTGCTGTTGTGCAAGTTCAAAGGCGAATTGTGCTGTAATTTCGTAGGGTTTGTTAACTAGTTGAATAATTGTCTCTATGTCAATGGAGTCACAAAACTGTTGACAAGTTCTCATCACTTTAACTGCAAAGTGATGAACTGGTTTACACTCACTAGCTAATAGTAACTTTAATAATACAGAAGGATGTTTCTCCCACAACTCGGGAAATGCTTCTTCCCTCAGTTCCGGTTCTGCTTTCCCTGGCTTATAACCTTGCTTACACCGCCAAGCTCGGGAATTATGGGTTAACTCATAACGCCCGCTATTTTCGTAAAGGATGTGGTTAAATGTTATGTACCCCGCGTAGCTATCCCAATCAACTGCTCTGATACTACTATTCCAGCTGCGATCGTAGGTAGTAAAATGAGAATGCTTGATTGGTTGTGCATCTGCATCTGAATACTGAAGCAAGACTTCCCCAGCCATGTTTACATAATCAGTATCTTGTTCTTCTCCTATTTGTTTCAGGGTTCGCCACAGGCGACGACGAAGATATGCACGGGTTTGACTACTGTAAGCAAGTCTGGATTGGGAACTTTTTAATTCTTCCTTAATTTCATTTTTATTGGTATTACGGTATCTTCTTGTTTCTGGGTCATAATAATATCCATAACTAGTAAGACGCTCTCCATTAGGAAGATCCACTTCATATGCTTTACTGGAAAATGTATGCTGCTCTTGCTCTAAGCGATAGGCAAGAATACCAAACACCTCTGCATCATGGCGATATTCAGCCATTTTGAAAATGTGGCGCAATATTTGAAAATAATTTGGTTTGAATGGCACAGTACGTAAAATATGTAGGAGTACGGGACGAATGTACTGGTCATCAATTTGGTACATATGTTCTAAAATAACAAAATCTTCAGCTTGGCAATTTTGAAGATATGCTTCTATTTCTGTGGCAATCCCTTGGGATGACTCTTGTTGTAATAAGCTTTGTAAGTTGGGCGGTAATAATTCTACTATCTTTGCTTGCAAAGCTGTTTTCCCTTCCCCATCAGATAGTTTAAACAGTGCTTCCCAAGCAATCCGTTTGACAAATTCTGGTGTTGCAGCATCCTCATACAGCTTTCTCAAACAGGAAATTGCACTCTCTCCACCACACCAACCCAATGCCCAAGCAATACAATAATCTCTTAGGGGTTCTCCCGTACCAATTAATTTGATGAGTAGGGGAGTGGCTTCACTAATCTTCAACTCTCCCGCGCGCCAAATAGCTCTTTCCAATTTCCAGGTACTGGGTGCATTATTTTCTAGGCGATGGAGAATTGCTTGTTTGCGTGCTTGTTTATCTGTGGTTGACTTTACTTGTTTTTTGGGAGTTGGAGTAGCACCAATATCTTGATATCCCTTCTTCGTTTTCTCTGCTACCAACTTGTCAAAAACTTGCTGTGCTTTGACTAAAGTTACAGCTTTGGTTGTTTTTGTCCCTTCTTTTAGATTCCCACCCCGTTTACCATAGCGAAAATTAACTACATAACTACCTGGGGTAATCTCGCATAAGTCTACTTCATATACTTTATCGGCAGAACCTTGTTGATAGTGCAGTGTAGTCTTTTTGATTAGTTTCATAACACC
>JASJCJ010000315.1 GCA_030066045.1 Calothrix sp. MO_167.B12 | reverse complement strand
GGAGACGTTCTGACGGGGACTGGTAACAGTCTAGTTAAGAGTCTAAGAAGCAGGAAAAAAGGTGGAGAGGCAAGGATTTATCCTGCCTCGTAACATCCTTTGAGAATCCCTGCGGATTTATCCCAGGGAGTACGTCAAACCCTTATTCAAACTAACTGTTGCTGCACTATTGACACCAATTCATTAGTCCAGTGACTAGCGACATCGGCTAGTTCAGCCTCTACCATCACTCGAATTACTGGTTCCGTACCAGAGGCGCGCACTAAAACTCTACCAGCATCACCCATGGCGGCTTCGGCAGCTGCAATTGCATCTTGCAAAGGCTGGCATTCTTTCCAGTTTACCCGCTTATTTCTATCTTCTACCCGCACGTTCTCCAAAAGTTGGGGATAGGTTTGAAAACTGTTATCTATCATGTCCCCTAGGGAAGTACCAGATTCTTTGACTAAGGCGGCTAGATGTAATGCTGTTAACAAGCCATCACCAGTAATTCCGTAGTGACGACAGAGGATATGTCCTGATTGTTCACCGCCCAGCATCCCACCAGTTTTGAGCATTTCTGCTTGTACGTATTGGTCACCTACCGCCGTGCGCATAAAATTACCGCCAATTTGTTTCCATGCCCTTTCAAAGCCCAAATTTGCCATCACAGTGGAAACAATCAAGTTATCTGGCAGCTGTTGCTTTTGCTTTAGGTGTTTGCCCCATAGGTAAAGAATGTAATCGCCATTCACTTTCCTTCCGCAATTATCCACTGCCAAAACCCGATCCGCATCGCCATCGAAGGCAAAACCCAAATCAGCATCATGTTCCTGCACCGCTGCTTGCAGAATTTCCAGATGGGTAGAACCACAATTAACATTGATGCGATCGCCATCTGCTTTATTATGTAAACAGATCACATCTGCACCCATAGACTTAAAAACTGACAGTGCTAATCCCACTGCCGCACCCCAGGCAACATCTAAAACAATTTTCATACCTTGGAGATGATTGTCTGGAAAGGGGTTTTTCAATGCATCAGCATAATCACTGATTAGCTCTGGTCGAAAGTAATGTTTGCCACAATTAGTTACATTTACTGCCGGGGTTGCAGTACTCCTAATTCCAGCTTCAATGTCTGTCTGGAGTGTTGGGGATAGTTTGCCACCATTAGCACCAAAAATCTTAATTCCATTGTCTTCTGGGGGGTTATGACTGGCAGAAATCATCACCCCACCCACAGCATGGCTATTACTAGTTAAATAAGCAACACAGGGAGTGGGACACAAACCCAAGTACCAAACTTCTAATCCCGCAGCCGTTAATCCAGCACTCAATGCCATTGCTAGCATATCGCTGGAGTTCCTGGAGTCTTGTCCGAGAATCACAGGTCCGGGGTTGGATGCATGGGCGCGTAAAACCATACCAGTCCAGAAACCAATTTGTAACGCCAACGGCGCACACAGTAAATCTCCAACTCTGCCACGAATCCCATCCGTACCAAAGAGTGGTGTTTTTGGTAACTTAATGCCTCCTGTCGGTAAACTACCTTCCATATTTGCTAGGACAGTACTTAAATCCCCGCTAATTTGATTCCGAGTTATTGATGAAACCATATTAATCACTCCACACAGTCATTTCAGTTATCAGTTATCAGTTAGCCTCCTGCACTCTTGTGCTGCGCTAACAGCTACCCCATCCATAAATCAAGAGAGCAGTGATTGGTTGGGTTCTTACTCCGCGCCTAAGGGTGGCTCCTCAAATAGAGAAACTGGGTCAGGCAACAAACAGTAGGGAAATTTGGGGGCTTTATACCGATTACTGTTTGCTTAAGTTGGAGAATATCACTATATACCCGATCTACAAATTCCTGATGAATGATAATTCATCAGGACTTGAATTGAATTATAGGTTGATAGCAATCCACATTCATACTGGCTATTGTCAGGGAAAATGCCGATGGATTCTACTACTTGGTTGTAAAGACTTAGTAAAGTAAATGCGTTTACCGTAAAGCTGTTTCAAAGAAACTATAGTTCATCAGGCTAGTACTTGACCACATTAATTTTGCCTGGTTAACGGAGTGGGACCATCTTGCCCACTTTTTGTCAACAGGGAGCGAGACGCTCCCACTACAATTGTTTTACCCCGCAGAACTAATGTGGCGGAGTACTAGGTAAGGTGATCCCCGAATTCTGCTTCAATATCCGCACATCATCGGCGTATCTAGCATAGAAGTTGGGGAGCTAACCTAAATGCCATCGCAATCGAGCAGTTGCAAAATATTAAGTTTGTTTACGTAATTATGCAGAAAAATTCTCTCCCTAGCAGAGAATATAGAAATCCATGTTTGCCAGTATTTTCCGCCAATACCATTGATTATAAAAGCTGGCAAAACTAATGCCCACAAGCAATATCTACAGAGATTAATTGGCTTTAATAACAAGTGCAGAGGGGAGAAACTTAAAGAATTTTAATAAAAGTTCTTATCAAAAAGTTCTATCGTAACTTTTTAGTGGCTTTTGTAAGCCCCTTTATAATTGAAACCTCCTGCAGTTAACCTTTTAAAGTTGAGAAATTTAGCATGAGCAGCAATTTAGCAAGCAAATTGCGTGTAGGCACAAAAAAAGCCCACACAATGGCAGAAAATGTAGGTTTTGTCAAGTGTTTTTTAAAGGGAGTAGTTGAGAAAAACTCCTATCGGAAATTAGTAGCAAACCTCTACTTTGTTTACTCGGCAATGGAAGAGGAGATGGAGAAGCTGCAAAACCATCCCATTGTTTCTCAAATTAACTTTAAAGAGCTATACCGCAAACACAGTTTAGAGCAAGACTTGAGCTATTACTACGGTGCTAACTGGCGGGAGCAAATTAAACTATCCCCTGCGGGAGAAGCTTACGTACAGCGGATTCGGGAATTATCTGAGCAAGAGCCAGAGTTATTGGTAGCCCATTCTTACACCCGTTATCTGGGAGACTTGTCAGGAGGACAAATTCTCAAGGGTATTGCTCAAACAGCGATGAATCTTGAGGATGGTGGTACTGCTTTTTACGAATTTGCTGATATTAGCGACGAGAAAGCCTTTAAAAACAAATATCGTCAAACTTTAGACGAGCTACCCCTTGATGATTCTACAGGCGATCGCATTGTGGATGAAGCCAATGATGCCTTTGGGATGAACATGAAGATGTTCCAGGAATTGGAAGGTAATTTAATTAAAGCGATCGGGATTATGGTATACAATACCCTGACCCGTCGTCGCGCCCGTGGTAGCACTGAATTAGCCACAGCTGATTAAATCTTTACATAGCGGCTAGAAACTTATCTGGAATAATTAATCTATGGGGGCAATGCCTCTAGGAAAGTAAAAGGTGAATGCTTTTTTCCTTCTTAGAAGAATTGCCCCTAAATTATCTCTTTAGCGAACTAACATGGCTGCAAAAATCCCAGTTACCGTCATCACCGGCTTCTTAGGTAGTGGTAAAACAACCCTGATTCGTCATTTATTACAAAATAACCAAGGACGACGCATTGCGGTTTTAGTCAATGAATTTGGCGAACTTGGTATAGATGGAGAATTATTGAAATCCTGTCAAATTTGCCCGGAAGATAGTGACAGCAGCGATAGTATATTCGAGCTTACCAATGGCTGTCTATGCTGTACGGTGCAGGAAGAGTTTTTGCCCACCATGCAGAAGCTACTCCAACGCAGGGACAGTATTGACTGTATTTTGATTGAAACTAGTGGTTTAGCCTTACCCAAACCCCTAGTAAAAGCCTTTCGTTGGCATGAAATTCGTTCTGGGGCTACGGTAGATGCGGTAATTACGGTGGTAGATTGTGCCGCAGTAGCCGCAGGTACATTTGCTAGTGACCCGCAAGCAGTGGCAGCACAACGGGAGGCTGATGAGAACCTGGAACATGAAACCCCACTGCAAGAATTGTTTGAGGATCAGTTAGCTTGTGCGGATTTGGTAATTTTGAATAAAACTGATTTAGTGGATGGGGCAACAAAAGCTACTGTTGAGGAATTAGTTAAGCAGGAGTTGCCTAGGGTCGTGAAGATGGTAGACAGTTGTGAAGGGAAACTCGATCCGTCCCTACTGTTAGGTTTTAATGCTGCGGTAGAAGAAAACTTAGATAGCCGTCCTAGCCATCATGATACCGAAGAAGACCACGACCATGATGATGAAATTAACTCCACTCACCTGATTTTAGACCGTGATTACCATCCAGAAAAACTGATGATGGGGTTGCAAGCGATCGCACAAAAGCAGGATATTTATCGTATTAAGGGATTCGTCTCAGTACCCAATAAGTCCATGCGTTTAGTTATGCAGGGAGTAGGAACCCGATTCGATCAATTTTATGATCGACCCTGGCAAAGTGATGAAGCTAGGCAGACTAGTTTAGTGTTTATTGGCAAAGATTTGGATACCTCGGCAATTGAGTCGCAATTGGTAGCACTCTAGAAGAGGAGGGAAGGAGTTCGGAGTTCGGAGTTCGGAGTTCGGAGTTCGGAGTTCAGGAGTAGGGGCGGAGTGATGAATTAAAGACTGTCAACTGTCAACTGTCAACCGTCAACCGTCAACCGTCAACTAACAACTAACAACTAACAACCAATGAGTTAAATTTATTATTGGCAAGTTTTTGTAAAGTTTTATGTCAGTATTACAAATCTTCAATGGTGCTAATGTTTTCGTGTTGCCATTTTGGGCATTGATGATTTTTTTGCCTAACTGGAAAGTCACGCGCAAGGTAATGGAATCATATCTGCCTTTTGTGGCTTTAGCTGCGGTTTATTTATATCTATTCATCAACAGCATCACACCAGAAAATGCCCAGGCATTGTCTAATCCCCAGTTAGCAGATATTGCGAGATTTTTTGCCGATGAGAAAGCTGCTGCAACTGGTTGGATTCACTTTTTGGTGTTGGATTTATTTGTGGGTAGATGGGTATATTGGGAAGGGCAAAAAACAGGAATTTGGACGGTTCATTCCATTGCTTTGTGTTTATTTGCTGGTCCTTTAGGATTGTTGTCCCACATTTTGACTTCTTGGGTTAGTAAGGCATTTTTTCCTGGTAAGGAAAATCAGAACGCAAGCCCAGTAGAAGAAGCAGTTTCCTCTAGCGGAACTTAGAGTAATTTTGCGGTAAGTCAAGCCGTGCATTGAGAAAATCATTCTTCAATAGCGCTAAGCTTACCGCATTTTCTCAAGGATTGACGCTCTCCTTACTAGAAGTAAGGAGATTCACAACGTATCCCTTGCGGGATGTTGTTATCTTGTTTTCACAAGTTCCCAGGCTCACCCCGTTTGCCTCAAGGGCGGAGTGATATTTCCACAAAACCCTGCCAATTCAGGTGTTGGGCGTCTACTTT
>JASJCJ010000079.1 GCA_030066045.1 Calothrix sp. MO_167.B12 | reverse complement strand
CGAGGCAAGAAGAATTGCCCAAAAATTAGAGATTCATTATACACCCAAACATGGTAGCTGGTTAAATATGGTTGAATCTGAGTTATCTGTACTTGTACGGCAATGCTTAAAACGAAGAATTCCTGATATTAAAACTTTAGAAAATGAAGTCTGGGCTTGGCAGAGCGATCGCAATCATCATAAGATTTCTGTAGATTGGCGTTTTCGTACAGAAGACGCTAGAGTCAAGCTTTCAAAGATTTACCCAACCCATCATAATTAATGGGACAAAGCACTAGTGGTCTATCGCATTAATTTTGATAGTTTATTGTAGTGCGGGCATCCTGCCCGCTTTGTGTATACAATTTAGACGCTTAACAGCTTATCAATCGAATTTACACAGAATATACTGGAATTTAATCGGCATAGATTGCTAAAGCTGCTAAATCCTTGATCATAAAAATTTGATGAAAAACTTATTCCTAACTTGGCACAATAAAAAGGCACGAGATATTTAGTCCATTTTCCAGCCAGGAATATCAGCCGATACTCCCAAGGGGAGCCACGCAAAGCATGAACACAGCTGATATTCCTGCCGAATCTAACTCCTACAGCTAATGCTGGGCTAGAAAAGCTTCCACTTCTGCTGCTGTGGGTTGGGAAGCGATCGCACCTGGTTTAATAGTAGTTAATGCTCCCACAGCGCTGGCATAGGTGACAATTTGTTTAGCAATCTGGGCATCGCTCAAGGCTTTGACACCATGAAGTAGTACCTGGTGGATAAATCCAGCAGAAAAACTATCCCCAGCACCAGTTGTATCAGCAACAGCCATGGGAAAAGCAGGTAATTTCCCTTCGTTTTCACTCAAGCAGTAGGCACAACCTTTTTCCCCATCTGTGACTAATACCCCCTCAACACCATCTAGCTTATAAGTAATTGATCCAGGGTCATCTGTATCAAATAACCATTCAGCTTCTTCCTTAGCAAGTTTGACGAAATCCACTTTACTAAACAACGGCTGAATTTGTTGGCGTGCAACATCAGGATTTTGCCAAAACACAGGTCGCCAGTTGACATCTAGCATAATCTTCAGGTCATATTTTTCTGCCAAATCTAAGGCATGGTGGACTGCTTTACCACTATCAGGGTAGGCTAACTCCAAAGTCCCTAATACCAGTAAATCAGCATCTTGGAACAGAAACTCGGGTAATTGTTCTGCTTGCAGACGGGCATCAGCAAAATCCGTAGTATCATATTTACCAAATCCAGCAAAATTGCGATCGCCATCTAAATCCCGCACCACATAAACCTGACGAGTGGGTGCAGTTGGATGTCGCTGCACTCCTGTTATATCCACACCTACATTTTGCAAGACTTGAATGAGAGAATTTCCTGGTTCATCTATACCCAAAGCACCAATAAATCCTGCGGCTGTACCTAGCTTAACTAAAGCACAAGCTACATTAGCTGGTGCTCCCCCTGGGTAGGGAGTCCAGGACTCGACATCTTCCAGCCTTCGCCCTAATTGATTGGCTAAGCAATCAAATAAAATCTCACCCAGACATAAAACTCGGGGATTACTCATTTTATTTTGGATTATGGATTTTGGATCGGAATTTTCCAGTATAAAATCTACAATATTTTCTCCCCTTTTGTCGGCAGTAGTTCATACATTGACACAGGATTTACAGGTTGGATGTAAAAATATTCTGGATTTTGAGTCATAAATGGAAAATTTTTCCCAGAATAGTATTGCGGCTAACACTTGAAATGCCTACTAACAAAAGAATCTTCTAAAATGAAAAAGAGCGATTAAGTACATATACCAAGGGAGGATACAACAACGTATGGCTGGTGGCGAGTCTCAGACCCCTGTTAGTCTGTCAGACAGAGAACTGCAAATAATTGACTTAGTGGCCGCTGGCTTAACTAACCAAGAAATTGCAGCTAAACTGGAGATTAGCAAACGTACCGTTGATAACCATATCAGCAATATTCTCACCAAAACAGAAACAGGTAACCGAGTAGCTCTCGTTCGTTGGGCTTTACACTGGGGCAAAGTCTGTTTAAATGATGTAAATTGCTGCCCTTTGCCTCACCCAGGCGAGTGAATGATTTGTTTAGATATTACCAAACCCATTGTGGTTGGTTTTTCTTAGGTGTTTTTCTCCTCACGCCTCACTTTGATGTGAATCTCTTAAATTCCAGTTAAACAGTTTGCGAGAAAACCACTATTGATGGGTAAAGGCAGTATTTTCTGCACTAATGAGAAGATTGCGAAATTGATGCCAATGAGATGCTCAACATCTTAACTAATGGTGCGTCTCATTAATTCTGATGTCTAACAGCTCCCCGACTTCTGGAATAAGTCAAAAAGCTAAATACTGCGAATAACCTGTGGTAGGTGGATTGTAATTGTCCATCTACTTTTTTTTCCGTAATTCGGCTGAAGCACAGTAGTAGTTCATTTCATTAGTTCTGATGGGTAAGAAATGTAGTGGGAGCGTCTCGCTCCCTATTTCTAAGCAAGGAGCGAGACACTCCTACTCCTTTTTGGAGTGGAGGAGCGGGAGAGTGGGGGAGTGGGGGTAGAAAAAACAAGTCCAAATTATGACAATAATCTCCAGCTTTTAGTCTGTTGAGGGGTCAAACCTACTATTCGCCAGCAGCATCCTTAATAAGGAGAGGGGCTGGGGTGAGGTAAGCAAATGTATTGCACCCAAGTGAAAATGCTATATAGCTGTAGCCACGTCCGAAATCGGAACAACTACAATTGAATTAATACTCAGAAATCAGTAATTCCTTCCTGGCTGGTGACTCACTCCTGTGAATAAATTAATGATACTGTGGTCATTTCATTTATTAGTTATCAGTCAAAATTTAGTGATTTTCCCCAGGTGTAATTAGCAAGATTACAATACATTAGTACATATAAATTTAAAAAACTAAAACCTATTTTTATAGCACTATGCCTGACGGGGCAAGGACATTTATAAATCTAGCTAACCCTTTTACTTTTGACTTTTTACTTTTGACTTTTGACTTCCGCGAAGCGGTTGACAGTCTGTTGTTTCCTGTTCTTTATTCCTTATTCATTAGCGTATAGGGCTATATATTTCAACTTTACTTAAATTAAATTAATATCCAGCATTAACTATGAGAAATAGACAAGAGAAAGGTAAAAAAATTAAATCTAATTGGTGGCGCTGGCCCCTAGAAGCTTTATTCCCAGATAAGAAATTTGATGGTCAATTGCAGAATCCAGGTAGTGAGGAGGTGTTCGATTTTGATGATGCGATCGCTAAGTATGATATATTTACTCTAATTGCAGAAAAAATTGCCTATTATCCCCCAAAGGATAGGCGGGAATTATTTGCCATATTTATTCCTGGTTTAGGTCAACCAGAATACGAGTCTTCTAGGAGGAGTTGCCGATATGCTGAAACTCTCAAGACTGGTATTGTTAATCTGAATAATTCTTCTTATCTGAAAAAAAATCCCATCGTAGATATACTTAACCCTTACCTGGACTGGATTGATGCAGCCATTCACCGTTTGGGTCTATCTGGTAGTCCTGTGATTAATAATACAGCAATTTTGATTGTTCGTGCTTTGGATACCAATACTCCTCTGCATTTATCAGCTGATAGTCATGGAACAATTTTGCTGGCTAGAGCAATCAACCGTGCCAAAAGAAAATTTATTGACCGAAACGCAGCAATTTGGAATTTAAAAAAAAGGCACATTTGGGAGCTGAAATGGCAGGAATATAGTCATAAACTCATTCGAGTCTTCAATTTTGGCAATGGCTACCAAAATTGGATCAAAGGACCAAAGTATATTATGGTTTCTATTACAGGCGATCCCTTACCTGAAAAATTTGGCATCACACCTGAACAAGCAGCAAGAAAAGGTCGAGATGATATCAAATTCTTGATATTTTCTCGTTTATTCCCTGAAGGTAGTTTTGAAGCCCATAATATGATGTTTACTACCGAATTGTTACGCCAAACTTTTCTGAAAAATGGCTTAGAAGTTGGTGATTTTGCTAGTTTATATTTTCAACTGCATCAAAATTCTTTGAAAATTGCAACTCCAGAGGAAGTATCCTGGCCTCAAGATATGAAAGACTATGTATGGAATCCAGATAGTTTGAAATCAATACCAAATTATTTTGATAATAGTCAATTAAACTAATAATACTGTGCGCGTGTGCCCTATGAACGATTACTGGGGGGTGAGCAAAAAGAATCTGGTCAAAGCATTTCTCTATCTGTTAAGGTACATACTTGACAATGAAAGGCTTGGCAATTCTGGCTGCTTGTCTACCTCATTTGACTGAAAACCGCTATATTACTTATTACTTATTACTTATTACTTACCAAAAAAACCCGTCCAATTTAAATGAACGGGATGAGTCTTGTTAAGATTTAATATTTACTGGATTTTGTCACAATGGCTTTTTTTGCCAACAGTTTATAAACTGGGAGGGATGATGACATTATCGATGCTGTGAATAATACCATTATTACCTTTGATATCAGTTTGAGTCACCTTGGCATCATTCACCATTACTTCTTTTTTGTCAGAATCAATCTTCACCTTGATAGGATCGCCTTGCAAACTTTTAATATCACCTGCTTTTAATTGACCTGATTCTACATTTCCAGACACTACATGGTAAGTGAGAATCTTCACCAATACCTCTTTATTTTCAGGTTTGAATAAATCCTGAACAGCATCTTGAGGTAATTTGGCAAAGGCTTCATTGGTGGGTGCAAAAATAGTGAAAGGACCTTTACCTTGCAAAGTTTCTACTAACCCAGCTGCTTTCAACGCCTTAGCTAGGGTGGAAAAAGATGGATTTGACTCCGCTAATGCCACTACATCTTTATCCTCTGTAGTAGTTGTAGGGCTTGTAGGAGGAGTTTGTGTTCCTGGTGTTGGGATTGTTGGTACTGTTACGTCTGGTGGGGTAGGTATAGGAGCTGGAGTAGGTACTGGTGGTGTCACCCCAGGAGGAGTAGTTCCACAAGCAGCACGGTTGTAGGGACACTCGTCAAAGATACTAGGTTTCCCACTTGTAGCCTGTGCGATAATTTTTTTACTTGGCTTATTGCTCTTTGTCCCTTGGGGAGAAGATTCACTCGATGTGTATTGAGCATTAACCTGAATGCGCTGACTGCGACTGTATGGAGCTTCTTGAGCAATAGCGGGATTAGGATTCACTACCTCATTAGCACCAACTGCCATACCAAAGCAAATACTAGTACCTGTTATTCCAACGATACCAGCTAGTTTGGTTAGCAAATTTATAGAATCTACTTTCATGAATTTGGTTTGGCTTTTATTTACACACACCACATAAAGATTTATCACATTTTGCTACTCATGAAATCTAACTGAAGAACTCAGATATTTTGTTCTTGATTTTTTGCATGATTAACAAAATTCTATAAAAATTATACCAGCTATGATTCCATGTTAACTATATTAATGAATCTCTAAAAGATAATTGTAATGTGATAATTGATACTAATCAAATCTGGTGTTATCTAACTTTAAAGTATATCAACCTCTACATATAGGAATCCGGTTTGATTATTGAATAAAATTTGGTACTTGTAGTGGCGTGGCAAGCTTAAAATAGTGCAATAGGTGTAGGTTGGGTTGTTCGCGTTAGCGTTGCGTAGCAATAGAATGAAACTCAACACCAGTAAAGCTTTGTTGGGTTTCCCTACCGCTCAACCCAACCTACATTTTTAGGCGTGTCAGTCCAGTAGGGTGCGTTATGCTAACAGTGCTCTGCACGCCCGCCATATTACCAGATGGTGCCGTACTCTCGTCGGTAACACACCCTAGGCATTTTAAGCGCAAGCGCAGGCTACGCCAACAAAAATCAAATAGTAATCCTATAGTAATGAGGTTATATTTATTCAGCACTAATTTTTTCAGAGTACAAAGAGCAAAGGTGTACATCAGTATATTTAATCTAAAATCTAAAACTTAAAATTCTTTGACCTTACTAATTGTAATGATTGGGAACAGGAACAAGGATTTAGAGGTCTATATAATATTTACACAAATAAAATAGTAGTCTTATATCTAATTTTGTATTTTATCGGGATTTAAATTACTTCTTTAGTACACTAAGACGTAACGAATGAAAACCGAACTTAATATGGGATTGAATTCATAATTTAATTAAGATTGGTGAAAATAAGGATGTAAAATCTATAGGTGTATTCAGTGCAGGATTTCACCAATGCTGGAATTATACCAATTTGAACTATCTCAATACTCAGAAAAAGTACGCTTAATCCTGGACTACAAAGGGTTAGAATATCGTAAACATGAGGTCACTCCAGGCATTGGACAAGTGGAACTGTTCCGGATGACTGGTCAGAGACAAGTCCCGGTATTAAAAGATGGTAGTAAATTTATTGCTGATTCCACGGAAATCGCTAAGTATTTAGAAACACAGTATCCCGAACAGCCTTTAATACCTACAGAACCCAAACAAAGGGGTTTATGCTTAATGATGGAAGAATGGGCGGATGAGTCCATTGGGATTAAGGGTAGGAAGGCTTTATTTTCTGCTGTTAGTCAAGACCAAAGTTTTCGCAAATCTTTATTACCGACAACTACGCCAGATCTATTAAAAAATTTGGTGGGAGAAGTTCCTGGGGATTTTCTGAAAATTTTAGGTGTTGGGGTGGGTTATAGCCCAGATGTGGTTGCATCTGCCATGAGAGATTTGCAACAAGATTTAGAAGCATTGTGTTTAATATTGGCAGATAGCCCTTATTTGCTTGGGGATGAACCTAGTTTGGCGGATTTTGCTGTGGCTGGTTTATCTATATTGTTGAAGTTTCCCGATGGTGCTTATTTGGATATGCCGGAAACTCTCAGAGGTAGAGGCGTTCCTGGTTTAGCCGATAATCCAGATTATGAACCATTTTTTACCTGGCGCGAAAGGCTTTATTCCCAATTCCGCAAACCCTTAACAGGACAAGCTGGTACCGGGAATGCTCCAACTTCAATTCAAATTGATTAATTGAAGGAACAAGGAAGTCCCTAACTCCTCAAGGGCGCACGCAATGCGCCCCTACTCTGCGCTTCTGAACTATTTTCAAGTTAGTCCCCCACGGGAAAATCCCACAACCAAGCCATGAAAATGCTTTGTGACTAACTCCTCAAGGACGCAGGCAATGCGCCCCTACTCCACGCCTATTTTCAAGTTAGTATTTATGGTAAAATTTCGTCACCATTTTGGCGTTTTACGACTAAAATTCAACTTAGGAAGAATCCCAATAATTGTGCAAGTATGAATTTGGGACAACCATTAGGTTCAGTCATACAAGGTTCCCTCACTGGGGGACTAGAAGTGAGATTACACCCAGACATTTCCGTGGAAGATATGCGGGTGGGTAAATTTTTAGTGGTGCAGGGAATGCGGTCACGTTTTTTCTGTATGCTGACCGATGTAGCATTAGGAACTGCTAATCAACGAATTATAGCTAATCCTCCTAACTGGGAAGATACTTTTTTACGGGAAATCCTTGCAGGAAGCGGTACTTACGGTACTGTCAATTTAGCCCCAATGTTAATGTTTACACCAGAATCCCATGAAGATTCCTCAACGAATAATAATGGGAAATCTGCACAGCAATCGTCGGGGTTGGCATCCTTTGAGGCTCAAACCAGTACTACGATGGAATTGTTGCCGGTGAAGACTATTCCCACCCATTTTAGTCAGGTTTATGAAGCAGCAGAAGAAGACTTTCGCCGGGTTTTTGGTTGGGAAGATGATCCCATCCGCAAGAATTTCTCCATTGGCAAACCGTTGGATATGGATGTTCCAGTTTGTCTGGATTTAAATCGGTTTGTAGAACGCAGTAATGGTGTTTTTGGCAAGTCAGGCACGGGTAAATCTTTCTTGACGCGATTGTTGTTGGCTGGAACCATTCGTAAACAGGCAGCGGTAAATTTAATTTTTGATATGCATTCTGAATATGGCTGGGAAGCGGTATCGGAAGGTAAGCAATTTAGTACTGTTAAGGGATTAAAGCAGTTATTCCCCGACAAAGTAGAAGTATATACCTTAGACCCCGCCTCTACGAAACGGCGAGGAGTTCCCCACGCCCAAGAATTATATCTGAGTTACGACCAAATTGATGTTGAAGATATTAAGTTATGTAGCAGAGAATTGGGACTTTCTGACGCGAGTATAGATAACGCCAATATTCTGTATGCAGAGTTTGGTAAGTCTTGGATTCTCCAGCTAATTAACATGAGCAATGAGGAGATTAAACTATTTTGTGAAGAGAAACGGGGACACCAAGGTTCAATTACCGCCTTGCAACGCAAGCTCCTACGCATGGAAAACTTAAAGTATATGCGCGCTGCTTGTCCTCAGAATTATGTTAACCAAATGTTGCGATCTATAGAAGCTGGGAAGAATATAGTGGTAGAATTTGGCTCCCAGTCCGATATGCTTTCCTATATGTTGGTGACAAACATGATTACCAGACGGATTCACCAGCATTATGTCAGTAAAGCCGAGAAATTCTTACAGACGAAAAATCCGAGCGATCGCCCCACCCAATTAATGATTACCATTGAGGAAGCGCATCGCTTTCTTGACCCGAGCATTGTTCAGAGTACTATCTTTGGCACCATTGCCAGGGAAATGCGGAAATATTTCGTTACCTTATTGGTAGTCGATCAACGTCCATCGGGGATAGATAATGAAGTTATGTCTCAAATTGGCACTCGCGTGACCGCTTTGTTGAATGATGAGAAAGATATTGAGGCAATTTTTACTGGGGTTTCTGGTGGTAGTGCATTGCGATCGGTATTAGCGAAATTAGACTCCAAGCAACAAGCTTTGATTTTAGGACACGCCGTTCCCATGCCAGTGGTGGTGCGTACCCGTGCCTACGATACGGTATTTTATGAAGAGATTGGCGATCCTATTTGGTCAGAAAAGCCTGATGCAGAAGTATTAGCTGCTGCGGAATTAGCCAAAGCAGACTTGGGGTTTTAAGTCTACTCTTAATTGCCCATTTCTAATTTGTCCTAGCATTCCCCAAACTCAATATTTTTTGATATTTAGTTATCAGTCGGTTTTTAAAAACTATTAAATGCTACAAACTAGTTGAATTTGATGATTATGAGGATGGGCAATCGCTCATCTTTTTTGTTGTGACAGTTCGGGAAATTAAATAATCACAAGGATCAGAAACACACTTGCAGACTAAAAATATTGCCATACAAATAACCCTACAATCTAGGTAGGGCAATCCGTACATTTTGTAGTATGTTATGTAGTGTACAAACAAGACCGTTGCCGCTAGAATTTCAAAGTGCGTGATAATTATTACCATCAAAAGCTCTGGATTTTGCTTTGTACGCGCCAATTAGTAAACAAATCTAAAAAATACGTTAAAAAATATACATTTTTTTTAGATTTATCGAATCCAAGCTACATTAAAGCATTTGAACAAGTACTTTATGAGTCAACTAATTGATCATTTAGGAGATTTATATGGCAAATAAATTCAAGGTAAAACTGAAAGTAACAGGATTTGAATTAGAAATCGAAGGTAGTCGCAACGATGTAGTGCGTTGGTGTATGAATGAAGTACTTCGCATTTTTTGGCAAGGTGATAGAGAAAAAGTAGCCCAGACAATACGCGAATTGCTTCAATTTGATGTTCCTTGTATCGGAAAATTTGAGGAAATTATATTGGTCCAGCGCACAGATTTAACTGCTGAGGAAGAAATACTCGTACTTTTGCACTACGCAGGTGAAAATGGCTTTAATCGTAAAGAGCTAGGCTGTTACTCTCAGCATTCTCCTTCATCTGTAACCAATACACTCAAAAAATTATCATCTCCGCAATATAGGGAAACAATACTTTTATCTAGCGGGAATTATCGACTTACCGATTTGGGTTGCAAGCGTCTCAGAGAGCAATTAACGGATAAGCTTCTACTTCAATAGAATTGCGATCGCCAGAAAGCGAGCGAAGTTGCATTATCAATTCTGATTATTGGCTATTTGTCTTACTACCTCAAAATCTAACTCAAGTGCTTCTGCTATTTGTTCTACACTCAACCCTAACTTGAGCAAACGAGGTATGGTTTCTAATTTTGTCTCTAACTGCGTTTCTTCCCTAACTTCCTGATAAAAACGGGTTTGTTTCCACTCACTTAAACCAAACATCGCTTCTAACTCCTGCCGGCTATAGCTAGTGATTTCTATTTTTCACCATTTTGCTTATTAGCAGCCTGACGTACAACTTCAATATCTAACTCAAGTGCCTCTGCAATTTGCTCTATGCTCAACCCTAACTTGAGCAAACGAGGTATGGTTTCTAATTTTGTCTCTAACTGTGTTTCTTCCTTAATCTCTTCTTTTAGCTCCTGTCTTGTTTCTTCCCTAACTTCCTGATAAAAACGGGTTTGTTTCCATTCACTTAAACCAAACATCGCTTCTAACTCCTGCCGACTATAGGACGAAAATTTATAAACTAGCATCCTTTCTACCAATTCTAAAAGGTTGCGGCGGTTTGCGGCATCTGCTTGTTGTACTTGATTTATCAAGCTTTTTGCTTGTTGTATTGCTTCATCTTCTGGCGCAACTACTAACTTGATAATTCCCAAACCAATGGAAGAACCAGAACCTTCATCTAACTCATCTAAATAAATTATACGAATATATCCAGCATCAAATAAAGGCTGATAAACCAAAGGGATACCAGGATCGAAACTACGTTTTGCCCATAGAACAACGCCTTGACAAGTTCGATTTGGTTTATATTGATTTAAGTAAACAGCTGCCTCTGTTATCAATCTCCAGTACAAATCCTCATCTGTCTGAAACTGTACTTCGACAAAATAAATTGGTTCTCCGGGAAAGTCAGATTTTGGTAAAAATACCCCATCAATGCGTCGTGCGAGTTCTTTGACTTCCACAGAGGAAAACTCATAACGTGATGCGAGGATTGGAGGTTGTTCTAATAGTTCAAATAAAACACTGGGAAGATTTTGTAGCAGAGTATAGAAAATTGTGTCTGTTTTCATAACCAGCAAAATATATCAACTACAAGTCATTCATTCTTGATTCCAGAAATGTAATATTTCGTGACATCCCTCCAGTATGAGAAGCACTCAGTTCGGTTATTACCCTAGTTTCTGGCAACCTGAAACAGCTGGTTAACGTCAACATTATATATATAGCCTACTGACAACAAATTGATGTTTTTTTTAAGAGTAACCATTATGTACTATAATTAAAAGATTTGTCTAAAATACTTTACTCTCACTCAAATTTGTCGTAATATTAGATAAGTGGAACTCATACTGACTTCACATTGAACTGTCGCCGCCAGCGATTGAGAACAGAAAAGAATTATCGAAAAACCAGTGGAAAGCACCAAAAAAATATTTAGGGATGTGGGGGGAACCTATCTCCAGGACTCGCAGTCTTGACAAGTTCTATCGAAAGAGAGTGTCTTTGGGGGTTTGAAATTTTAAGTAAGATTTATACTACCTTTCCCAATCCGTTCTAGTTGAAGGATTCATCACGTTTACGGAGTAGAGGACTACGCACCAATGCCTATTGTTAACACCCAAACCGAAAACCAAAACACCAAATTCACGGCTGATATGGTGCGAACCTATCTGCGGGAGATTGGTCGTGTACCCCTGCTAACCCGTGAGCAAGAAATTGTCTATGGGAAGCAGGTACAACAAATGATGGCGTTGCTAGATGCCAAAGAAGCTTTGGCAAAGGAATTGCAGCGCGAACCCAATTTGCAAGAATGGGCTGACAGGGTCAATCTGTGCGAGACAGAGTTAAAACAAACTGTCAACCAAGGCAAGCGGGCAAAACAAAAAATGATTGAAGCGAATTTGCGCTTAGTGGTTGCCATTGCCAAGAAGTATCAAAAGCGCAATATGGAGTTTCTCGATCTAATCCAGGAAGGGACTTTAGGATTAGAGCGGGGTGTAGAGAAATTCGATCCAACTCGGGGTTATAAATTCTCTACCTATGCTTACTGGTGGATTCGCCAAGCAATTACGCGAGCAATTGCTCAACAAGGACGTACCATCCGCTTACCAATCCATATTACTGAGAAACTGAATAAAATCAAAAAAGTACAGCGAGAATTAGCTCAAAAATTCGGTCGTTCCCCTTCTCCTGCTGAGATTGCAATAGAACTGCAATTAGAACCTGCTCAAATTCGAGAGTATCTAAATATGGCACGTCAGCCAGTATCTTTAGATGTGCGAGTTGGCGATAACCAAGATACTGAATTGCAAGAGATGTTGGAAGATGACGGTCCATCTCCAGAATATTACACAATTCAGGAGTTCTTGCGTCAAGATTTACAGACGATGATGGCAGAACTGACACCTCAACAACGAGAGGTTTTAGCCCTACGTTTTGGGTTAAATGATGGTAATGAAATGTCTTTGGCGAAGGTTGGCGAACGATTGAACCTCAGCCGCGAACGGGTACGTCAGTTAGAGCATCAAGCTCTTGCTCATATGCGTCGCCGTCGTGCTAATTTCAAAGAATATATTGCTAGCTAAAGTGAGATAAATTTTAAGATTGAGCCTCCTAATTCATGTTAGGGGGCTATTTTTTGTTCAAAGGATTTTATCATTATTTCAAGCCCCTGGCTAAGAGGTTTGTCATTACCAACATCTTGAACACCATCAAAATGACATTATCCGTTCCAATGAAGGCCCAAAGGTTTTGGAAATTAATTCTTCACCAGGGTTGGAAGGTATTGAAGATATTACGGGCAAAGATGTTGCTGGTATGATGATTGAATGTATTGAAAAATATATCAAAAAGGGAGCTGAAGTCACTTAAAAGCAAGGCTATTGATAAATGCACTATTGTTGCAATTAATCTTTATTTTTAACCTGGCGATCGATCGCTTATCTCCAACTCTTCACTACTGTTGGAACTCTCCTCAATGCATACTCGATGGGGGCGGACAATTTCTATGGGCGATTACTCCCCAGGACAAGCAAGTCAGTGTCGTCAACTGCAAACATATTTTTTAGTGATGTTCCCAACTCAAGCCGCCCAAAAAGCGATCGCATAATTGCACTGGTGCCACCTAGCCCCACTAAACTTAATTTTAGATGCGTTTGCACTAGTCCTATTAATTTTAATTAATAGTCACAAATTCTAATTGCTTTTTACTTATGATGCAGAAATAAGCTACGTATTTTATGGTATATGTCATAAGTGGTTTCACCCCCTTATTTTTATTTTTAATTATATAAAAATAAGTAGAAATAATCTCAGATAAAAAAATATATTTTTCCGAAATCAAACAATTAGATATGTATTTAGATAACGACAATTGATTATCCTAAAACCTAAATTAACATAGGAGAAAAAAATGGCTATTTTTCAAGAAAGTGCAGGTACTCGCGCAGGATACTCCAACTTAAAAAAAGGTGACATTGGAGTAGAAGTAGAAACTTTACAAAAATCACTCAATCTTTTTTTTGGTGGTTACCTTGATATTGATGGTCAATTTGGCAGCAGAACCGAAGAAGCCGTGAATAACTTCCAATCTGCTTGCAAAATAACAGCTGATGGAATTGTTGGACAAGAAACTTGGCTTTGTCTGGATCAAATTAAATATCACATTGGAAAATCCCACCCCACCCAACGAGGAGGCGATAGAGGAGATTATGTTAAATATCTTCAAGTCTGGCTCAATGGCTACTATAGTTCTCAACTGGCCGTTGATGGCTATTTTGGCTCACAAACTGAAAGCTTAACTAAAGAATTTCAACAACACCGCTCTATGAAGGCTGACGGCATTGTTGGTGAGCAAACTTGGAGTCAACTAGAACAACCTAACTATGATGTTTAGTGTTTGGGTTTTAGTTGGTTTATTCCAATTTTCTTGATATGAACCTAATTAAATCGGCTCGTGCTTTATCTAAATCTACCAGAGACAGTAAGTCGGCATCACAAATTCAAGGAATTTAAAGCCACACAACTGCCTCATGTACGAGCTGATTTGAGTAACTTTCATCAATGGGAGTAAGTTGTAACTCCAAAGTCATTCAATTTTGGATTTTGGATTTTGATAAACAGATAATCCGTTGTTGATTTTGGATTTTGGATTGATCCCATGCCTAAAGTCAGGGGCTTGAATAATGAATTATTGCGCCTTGTACTTATGCATCGCGGCACAACTATTTTTTATTTGTCCATAAATAAATTTAGGGGCTTGTATCCTTTTATTTTTCGGTCAAAATTATTAGAAGCTTGGTTAAAAATCCAGTTTCACTTTAGAAAACTTGAAAACTCGATACCCTGATAAACCTATGGATCCTATCTCTCTGATTCTTTCTGCATTAGTTGCTGGATTAGCTCAAGCAACTGGTGATGTGGCTGCTAAAGGAGTACAAGGAGTAACTAAAGTAGCTAGTGAAGAAATTCAAGGTGCTTACAATCACTTGAAAAAGTTGATTAAGGATAAGTTTGCTGGGGACCCAAAAGCAGAAATGGTTTTGGAAGAATACGAAATAGATCCGGAAACCTATGAAGCTCCATTAAAAAAGAAATTGGCATCAAATGGGGTGGATAAAGATTCCAAAATTATCAAAGCAGCCCAAGATGTACTAGACAAAACAAAAGAACAACCTGGTGGACAACAAATAATTAATCAAACCCAATCTAATACCATAAGTAACATAGGTAGTATTGGGGGAAATTTTGAATTTAAACCAACTCAAGTAGGTGGAAGTGGAAGTAAATAAGAAACAGTCACCGAGTTTTAGATTTTAAATTCATAATTTCAAATATAAAAGAGTTTCACTAGTAGTCTGTCCCATTAGTTTTGATTGCTAGTTGTATAGTCATATTTATATGACTTTTGCTATGAGACTGGGGTTTTCAACCCCAGGCGGATGTCATAGAAACACCATCATATTTTATGGGACAGACCACTAGCTACGAGTTTGTGTTGGACTAATTAAAGGAATTAGCTTAAATGAACCAACAAATTCTAAACGATATATCTCAGGGACAAGACAACCTGATTCAAAATACTAATGTTAGCGGCGACTTAACTTTCGCTCCCGTTCAAATTGGTACTAAAATTGAAACTCAAATTGTTCAAATTTCAGTAGCTAAGGTTACACAGCAACCACTGATTAAAGCTTCACCTTATCAAGGACTAAAAAGATTTAATCTCCAAGACAGGGAACGCTTTTTTGGTAGAGATAAACTCATCGCTAGATTGTTTACAGCTGTGAATCGCAGCAACCTAAGTTTAGTGTTAGGGGCTTCAGGAAGTGGTAAATCTTCTGTGGTTAGAGCTGGTTTAATTCCTGAGTTAAAAAAGTCTCTGGAATTGAACAAGTTCTATGATTTTATCTTTACTCCTAATCAAGACCCCTTTGAGTCCCTATATCGTTGCCTTCTTAGTGAAGAAAAGAATTACAGTTTTCAGTCATCACAGGCACAGATTGCTCTGAAAGCTGAAGCAGATACCCTGCCTCAAGTTATTAACAGTTTAAAGAAAGAAGACGAACGTTGGTTGATTTTTGTAGATCAATTTGAGGAATTATTTACTAGTTGTGATGATTTAGATAAACGCAATAATTTTATTGACAGTCTGGTTCGAGTTGCTAACTCTGGAGATAATACTGTAAAGATTATCCTGGCAATGCGGGCTGATTTTCTGGAGCAATTAAGTTCCTACCCTAACTTAGGTTTAATAGTCAATCAAAATAATTTGCATCTGGTGACAGATATGCACCCTTCGGAATTGCGAGAGGCTATTGAGCAACCAGCAGCTAAACACGGAGTTGTGTTTGAAGAGGGTCTAGTTGAACAAATTATCAAGGAAGTGGAAGGACAAAAAGGTTATCTTCCCTTATTACAATACACTCTTAATTTACTTTGGCAAAGTGAATCTAGGACTCTTGGTACTGATGGCCGTCCCGAAATTGAAGACCGGATTTTAAATAAGAGAACTTATATTCTTTTAGAAGGGGTAAGAGGGGCGCTGCAAAAGCAAGTTAATGATATTTATCATAATTTGAGTCAGCAGGAACAGTTTAGCACCAAGCAAATATTCGTCAAATTGGTGAATATTGTTAATACTGAGTCGGGGAGTAAAACTGTTAGCAGAAGAGCTAATCGTAGTGAATTTATCGGTGAATCAGTTAATAGTATCCTTGAAAGGTTTGTTGATGAAAATTTGCTGGTTAGTAGTTCTGAATCTTTAACCGCAGAAAAGTTACAAATTCGTGACAGTCAAAGCTCAAAACAATCAGCTACGATAGAAATTGCCCATGAAATTTTGTTGGCTTCTTGGGATAAGTTAAAAAGCTGGATTGAAGAGGAAAAGGAAGCAATTCTTCTCAAAAATTATTTGGCAGATGAAACCAGACGTTGGCTAAAATTAAAGTCAGCCCAAGGAGATTCCCAAGCACGGGATGAGTTACTTAAAGGTGCGAGATTAGAACAAATTGTGGTTTTAAGAGATGCCAATGCTTTCAATAAATTAGGTGGACTGAGTGCCAATGAAGATGAATTTGTGAATACAAGTATTACATGGCGGAACAAACAGGAGCGACAAAAAAAGAACCGACGGCGCAATACTGTTTTGTCCTTGAGTATGTTCTCTGTAATAGCTATTTTATTGTCTATTTGGGGTTTTAGTAGTAGTATCGCTGCTAGTAATAATTTAAAAGAAGCTGAAAAGCAAAGTCGAATAGCTCAGGAGAATGAAGCAGAAGCCAAAAGAGATGAACTAACAGCAAAATTTCATTTGCAAAAAGCTCAAAATGAGACTTCTATGCTATTAGAAATTATCAAAAAAAACACTCAAAATGATGAGTACTATATATTAAGTGATGCACTCAGTGGCGAAGGACTATTCAGGTCTAATTGGGATTTAACCAAGGTATATAAGTTTTTTGATAACAATCAAAAGCTGAATCAGGAATTGCACCAACAAATTACAAAAGACTGTCCCAATGTTCAAAATTTAGAGCAGTGTCAAATGTGGGGTGACAGGCTTTTCCCTGATAATTGATAAAGCCTCTTACGTATTGACATACTCCCACAGCTTGAAAGAAGTTGATCTATGGGAGTATATCAAACTAATTGAACCCTAAATTGCATCTAAAATTTGGAAAATTCAGTTAAAAACTGATAAAAAGTGCCAGCACAAGTGCTTCTAGGAAATATATTGCTAGCTAAAAGGTGAGATAAATTTTAATATTGAGCCTCCTAATTAATGTTAGGGGGCTATTTTTTGTTCAGATGTATGATGATTGAATGTATCGAAAAATATATCAAAAAGGGAGCCGAGTTGCCTTAAAGGAGAGACAAAAAATTTAAAAACAACAACACCCAACATTCTACTCACCTAAGAATTCCCTCTCTTTACTTCAGACTACATAGGGTTGAACTGAACCTAGATTACTCCACACTCGCAGTGCAGTATATCTTCAGTAACATAGCCCTCTTCTTACCACTTAGTTGGGGAAATATTGGTTTTCGAGTTGGGTGCCGTTGTTAGTTGACGAGACAGACAATGAAACAGCTTTTTTACCTCTTTTTTATACTATGTTGAACATCAAGGCTGTTGAATCTGCCAGGGAAGCTTAGTAGCTTCACTTACTAAGTTATCAAGGTTATTGATAAATGGGCTATTTTTGCAATTAATCTTTACGTTTAACCAGTTACTTACTTTGACTTTTTGTATATTTAATGCTGCTAATCCTCAAGGATATAAGAAAATAGATGTAGGAGAGTGTGGAGAAATATCTCCTGAAATTGCTTAGTAAAACTGACTCTGAAAAAAGGTATAAAAAACCAGAATCAAGAGCCAAACAGGTAAAAAAATCATTGGTGTTACGGACTAAAAAGCAAACACCCTCAACAGCAGTTTGGTGGTGAAAATTTAAGAACAATGAAAATTAATTTATTTAAAATCAGTCATATTTTCTGGGCTGGTTCATTAAGCCTTGCCATTTTTCTGTTTGCCCTTCCTACTTATGCTTTAACGGTAGAGGAAGTATCTAATCCCCGACAAGTTTATGGCGGTTGGGTAACTGATATGGGGAATATTCTCAGCGATAAAACAGAAAGCCAACTCAATCAGATGATTTCTCAGCTAGAAGCAGAAAATGGTGCAGAAATGGCAGTAGTTACTGTACCTGAAACAGCACCCTCGGCTTCTCCCAAAGAATTTACCACCAAACTATTTAATTATTGGAAAATTGGCAAGAAGGGTAAAGATAATGGCCTACTATTTTTGATTTCTGTAAAAGACAGACGAGTGGAAATTGAGACTGGTTATGGTATGGAAGGGATTTTGCCCGATGCCAAGGTGGGAAAAATTATTGATACGAAAATCATCCCTCGTTTTAAACAAAGAGATTTTGACGGTGGAACCCTGGCGGGAACAAAAGCCTTGATAGTTGTTTTAAATCCGTCCCGAGCTAAGAAGTTAGGACAGGATGTAAGTGTTCCTTCTGTGCAAGCAATTCCTAGAAAAGAATCTACAAAAGAATACAAACAACCAACTCAAGACAACACTGGTATGCTTTGGATGTCCCTATTTGGGGGTGGTGTATTGGCATTGGGGGCAGGAAGTGCCGCTTATTGGTATAGTCGATTTTTTTTGAAACCAGAAGGACGCTCGCGGCGCATCCGTGTTAATAATCCCCGTATCTACTGTTCTCAATGCAAACAACCAATGGAAAAAGTAGAGGATGTTGCCATAGAATCATACCTCAGCGAAGCAGAGAAGGTTGCCGCTAGTATAGGTAGCATAAATTTTGAAGCCTGGAGATGCCCCAAATGCAGTCTGAAATTAAATGATGGAGCCTTTCATTTAATTGGCTGGATATCTCCGTCTCCAGATTTTCAGCGGTGTCCTCACTGTCAAGAATTAACAGTTAAACGTACCCTAAAAACTCTGGTTGTACCTACGCAAAATTTCGATGGAACACGCCTAATTATCGATCAATGTCAGCTATGTGATTATCACAAAGAGAAGGAAAAAACGGTTCCCCCTCTACCTTCCCTTACTCCTGCTTCTCGCAGTAGTTATTCCAGCAGCGGTTGGAGTAGTGGTGGCGGTATTGGTGGGGGTGGCTTCGGTGGTGGCGGTAGTAGTGGTGGCAGTGGTGGCGGCAGTGGTGGTGGGGGCGGCGGCTTCGGCGGTGGCGGCAGTGGTGGAGGTGGTGCTGGTGGTGGTTTTTAATTACAGCACTACCCGCAAGTAATGAGTAATAAGTAATAAGTAATAAGTAAGTCGGTACAAATAAACCTTACTATATAACAGAATGTAAATAAGCACGAAACCCTTGTGATTGCTTCATTTCACTTCGTTTCATAAAGCCCTAGCCCTTTCAGGGCGGCTACGCCAACGGGCATGGCTTCGCTTAACGCAATGACATACCTTGAATTTTTTACACCGATTTACTTAAGTCAATGCTCATAGGTTTGGGGGTTCGGCAATGTCCGCGCCCTAATTACAGACTTAAAAGCAAACACCCTTTGAGGCATTTGGTGATGGAGATTTAAGAAAAATGAAAATTAATTTATTTAAAATCAGCCATATTTTCTGGGCTGGTTCATTAAGTCTTGCTGTTTTTCTGGTTGCCCTGCCTACTCATGCTTTAACTGTGGAGGAAGTACCTAATCCCCGCAAGGTTTATGGTGGTTGGGTAACTGATATGGGGAATATTCTCAGCGATAAAACAGAAAGCCAACTCAATCAGATGATTTCTCGCCTTGAAGCAAAAAATAGTGCAGAAATAGCGGTAGTTACTGTACCTGAAACAGCACCTGCGGCTTCTCCCAAAGAATTTACTACCAAACTATTTAATTATTGGAAAATTGGCAAGAAAGGTAAAGATAATGGTCTACTATTTTTGATTTCTGTAAAAGACAGGCGAGTGGAAATTGAAACTGGTTATGGTATGGAAGGGATTTTGCCCGATGCTAAGGTGGGTAAAATTATTGACACGAAAATTATCCCTCGCTTTAAAAAAAGAGACTTTGATGGTGGGACTCTAGCGGGAACAAAAGCCTTGATAGTTGTTGTGGAACCGTCTCTAGGGAAAGAATTAGAGCAGGACGTAAGTATTCCTCCTGTACAATCAATTCCTGCAACAGAATCAACAAAAGAATACGAACAAGCAGATGAAAGCTATGCCAATTTCATTCTGAATTTACTAATCATAAGTGGTGCATTTTTACTTCATAAATTAGGTTGCTGTAGTAATGGCAGTGGTGGAAGCGGTGGCTTTGGAGGCAATGGAGGCGGTGGTGGAGGCGGCGGTGGAGGCGGCGGTGGAGGCGGCGGTGGAGGCGGCGGTGGAGGCGGCGGCAGTGGTGGAGGTGGTGCTGGTGGTGGTTTTTAATTGTCTCGAATTTTTTGTGATGACTCAATCAAGGAAATGAATCGGCTTGAATCATGGAAAGTAAAAATAAAAATATTAGAATTCCCGAAGAAATTGCCCCGGAGGTTTTGGAATTAGCCTCCCGCTACTATGCCAACCAGATGCAGAGTTACTCACCATCGGAATTGGTGGTAGCAGGGAAAGAGGTGGACATTCCGGCTGAGTTTATTCAACAAGCAATTCAAGATGTCCAGGAACAAAGCCAGAAAAAACTAGAGCGACAGAAACAAGCACAAAAACAACGCCAAATCTTCTGGAAAGTTAGTGCAGGTATTCTGGTAGCCTTGAGTATCTGGAGTATCTGGACTTACAATTCCTTTGCTAATTCCACCTCCACAGTTGAAGCGGCTTGGGCACAGGTGGAAAATCAACTCCAGCGTCGTACTGATCTTATACCCAATTTGGTAAGTGTGACACAAGCATATGCCAAACACGAGAAGCAGATAGTTTCTCTACTATTGGAATCCCGCCAGGCTTATTTGCAAGCAAGAACACCAACGCAAAAGGCTGCTGCAATCTTACAAGTTAATCAAGCAATTGAACGTTTCCGAGATTATGCAGCTATCAATCCCCAGCTGCAATCTTCTCAAGTATTTATCAATCTCCAGTACGAATTAGCTGGGACTGAAAATCGCATTGCCGTGGAAAGGATGCGTTACAATCGGTCCGTACAAGTGTACAACCAAAAAATTCAAACATTTCCCAATTCCCTATTTGCCAAGACTTTTGGTTTAGAGAAAAAGCCTTTCTTCCAGGCAACCAAGACTGAAGTTCCTAAATTTGCAAATTAACATACAGCACTTTACAGGTAAATGAAGTACAAGGCTACATACAAAAGCTCTTGTGGGATGGGCATCTCTACCCATCTGAATGTACTTCATTAAGATGAAATATGCTGTAATTCAGGAATTCCTCATCATTCAGGAGCAGCATCAACATCAAACTGATTTGTGTAACAGGTAGTACCGCGAATATCTTCGGGCTTGAATTTGTCACACTGTCTGGGGATTTGACGCTGTAAGGACCATCCATAGGGTTTATCAGAGGTATCAGAACCACTAGGCATAATTGTCAGTCGGAAGTGTGCTCCTCGGAAATTGGTTAACCTTAGAGTTGCTCCTTTGAGGTTAGCTGCTTCTAAATTGGCACCCATAAAACCAGCAAAGGACAAATCGCTATTTTCTAAGGATGCGGATCTCAGGTTGGCTCCAGTAAAGGAAACTCTCTTGAGATTAGCACCATCTAGCTTGGCAGATTCTAGATTGGTTCCGGTGAAATCGGCATTTTCTAAATTACTCTTAGACAAAATGGCTGATCTTAAATTCGCATTCCGCAAATCTGCCCCAGATAGATTCAGTTCACTCAAGTCAGCACCGCTTAAGTCGCAACGAGGACATTCTTTAGTTTCCTTTAACTTTTGCAAGTCTCCTTGATTCACGGCCCAAGCTTGGGGTGCTATTCCTAAAAAAGTTAATAGGGTAATGAAAGCAAAAATTTTTAACCGCATATGTTTTAGAGATAATTGTTTGTTTGATAATTGACACAAGTATATATTGATATACTTACAATATACGACCTTATTTGGGACATCTCCGTATAAAGTACTAATAAAGCAACCATAAAACTATGGTAAATAGTTATTTTCATGGTGGTAGAAATCTCATTCTCTTCATAGAATAAGAATATCAAGGCTTATACAGAACGCTCTATAGTCAACGATTTATGAAGTCCCCCCTAGCTCAACCACAAGAGCAGTTAGGGGGGATTATTATTTGGCAAGGGGTAGAGCAGATGCAAGTATAATTACTTATGTAATAATTACTTGATGATTTGCCTAGTGCTTCATCGCATAAGTTCACTAGTGGTAGCAGTAGCAGATCCCCGACTTCTTTGAGAAGTCGGGGAGCTAAATTCTCACAGTGAAATACTAGAAGAAAGGATGGGATTTCAACGCCAACCTATAAGGCGTAATATTGGTACTACCAGATAGTAGCTTACGGCTAACCAGAAGCTCATAGATATTCCGGCTAAACCAAAAAAAATAAAACTGCTCCACACATCACCCCATTGGAGCGGATTGGATAAATCTAGTATGGGTAGGCCTAAACTAATGCTCAATGATAATCCGATGGCGGTTCCATAGGCGGCAATTATGGCATGAACGATGTAATGGCTACGCAGCCCTAAACCCAGTGTCACTAGGGCAACAGCAACTAAAACCCCTCCTAGTATTCCTGTACTACCATATTGTAGCTCCATCAATTGCCAAACAAAATATCCTAAACCATAACCAATAACTCCCATGAGGGATGCGATTAAGTAACGCCGCCGTTGGCCAAATACCCCCGCAGTTGTCAACCCCCATGCGGTCCCCAAACCAGCACCCATGAACAAAATCATTTCTGAACCAAGGAAGGTTTGAGTCCCAGTTGCTAATGTAGGTATTATTTGATGCACTATTTCAGTAATTTGTTGACCCCATAAAGTTCTTTGCAATACCAAAAATCCGGTAAATATACCAACCCCAGCCCCTATGGTGGTGAGAATCATCGCCCAAATGGTATAAAAACAAGCTTGGATGGTTCGCAAGCATATTTTGCCGCAATAAAAAATAGCTTTGGCGATCGCATGGATGATTTGAGCGATCGCGTTTTGCAAATTTAGTTTTATTGCTGGTAAAACCTGGGTTCCTGGGGATTGATTGGCTATTTTCGTTAAACGTTTATGGATTATCCCAGCATTGGCAGGACGCAATTTTGCATCCTGTTCTACCATCTCATTCAGTAAATTTACTAATTGGGGGTTGATATCAGTATTACTTGTTTTTTGTAGTTCCGGTAGCCAGTTGAATTCTCCATCCAGGGGATTTTCTAGTTCGGAAGGCTCTTTACCAGTCAGCAATACAATCATTGTCATTCCCAGGGCATAGAAATCCGCTTGGACTCCCACATGGGTGCCACCAATTTGTTCTGGGGGACTATAGCCAGAGGAAAATAGGCGGGTAGAGCTGGTTTGTCGCCTGAGTATTACTTCTCGAAATTGCTTGACCCCACCAAAATCAATCAGTACTAACTCACCACCAGTTCCAGATGGGGAAGAATTACGCAACATTAAGTTAGATGGCTTAATATCACGGTGAATGATATGACGATGGTGTAAATGTTGCAGAATATCGACTGCTTGAAGTGACCAATTTAGCACCATTTCTGGGGGACATCCGTGGGGATACTGGTTTTGAATTTCCTCTAAGGTCAAACCATTAATTTTTTCCATCACCAAACAAGGTAGATTTACTTGTCCTGAGGTGTCAGAAAAATGTACCTGAAAATAACCATCTGCATCAACTTGGGGTACTCCTGGATGGTTTAGATTGGCTAAAACCTTGGCTTCTTGTACAAACAATTCCAATGCTTTGGGGGAAGTTTGTAGTAAAACTTTGAGTACCTTTTCCGTTTGTGTATGGGAATCCCAAACAGTATAAATTTGAGCAAAGCCACCAGTTCCCAATTGCCTTAATGGAACATATCGGTCTAACAGTCGCAATGGTGAGCCACAGCTACTACAAAACCGATTTCCCCACGGTTGGGGATAAGGACGATGACAGTTGGGATTTATGCAGTGAATCTCACTCTGATTGACGTGGGACACAACCACTAACATACAAGGGCTTAGTTGATTGTACACAAATTAAGGACTTATTATTATCCCAATAAGTGCCCCGTCAGGAAGAGGCAGGGGGCAGGGAGCTCCGGAGCAGGGGAGATTCCACGAATAAATTCGGAGGCTTGAAACCTTGTTGTTTGGTAACAAATTAGGTATTTAGTTGTTTAAATAATTTGGTGTTTGTATTATGTCTTATGTTGGGTTCCACTTCGTTCCAACGCCACTTGCTATATGCCGGGGCTCGCGTAGCGTATCCGTAGGATTCACCCGGCCACTGCATTGGCTCCCCAACCTACGAGGAATTGCGATCGCACTGCAATTCACCCTCACCAACACCAACCCCAACCCATACCTTGGAGATATAAACGAGGGTATGCTTAAAGCTAAACTTTTTTGTAGGGGGATTACCTTGTGGAGGTTGAGATGGAAGTCAAAATCCAAAATCCAATGTCTAAAATTGAGATCCGTCCTGTAAAAGATCAAACAGAATTAGATGATATGTTGTATCAAAGGTGGCTTGTCCTGCGAGCACCTTTAGGTATGGCAAAAGGGACTGAAACAGATCGGTATGAAAATAGTGCTTTCCATTTAGTTGCTGTTTGCAACCATCAAGTCATTGGTTCAGCACGACTACATTTACTATCTCCTGAGTTAGGGCACATCAGTTATGTTTCGGTACTTGAGGAATTTCGCAACCAAGGTATCGGGACAAAGTTAATGGAAAAACTTATGGAAATCGCTGAGGAAAAGCAGTACAAAACTTTACAATTGAAGGCAAGAATTCAGTATTTAAATTTTTATCAGCGACTAAAATTTGTGGAAGAGGGGGAACCATTTGATTATCTTGGCATCCCTCATATGTTTATGCGTTACAGAGTTTAGCGCCAAGCCCACCAGATTCAAGTGACGTACCATGTAGGGCAAGACACTTTCTAAGTGATGTTAACAAAATGCCATAACGATAGTTAAAAAAGTTTACTTATTACTTCAGGACTTACGCAAGTGTCACAATCAGTGGTTGGTGCGTGACGCTATAAGTATGATTACTACGTTCAAATCTTTTCGCAACGTCACACACCCTACAAAAAAATATGCCAGTTGCGTAAGTCCTATACTTATTACTTATTACTTATTACTTATTACTTATTACTTATTACTTGCCCGTAGCACTATTCTTCGGGACAGTATTGGTAGCCCTCTATCAACGCCCTTGTATCCGGAACGCGTTTCACCTGTGTTAAGAGATAATTTTTCACCTTAGTCACCTTAGCAAAGACCTCTTGTGCCGAAAGCACAGCTCCCTCCTTCCATCCAGGAAGAAAGCTCACCTGATCCCCGATCACATGGAAATTTTGGTTTCCTAGTCGAACCTTATTCATAATCTGAGCCTGTTCTTCTGGAGTCTGGGCTACTCTCTTCCAATCGGACCAACCCCCCTTCTGAGTTGGGATATTTTGCCAAGCAATACTAATTCCATGCTTCAACTGGTTCCCAAACTCTTCCCCGTGCAACAGTTTGGCCCCCTCGCGAGCCTCTTCTATCCGCTCTTTGGGCAACATCTGACCCCACCGTTCAGCCTCATGCTCATAGTTGTAAGCACCTGTCAGTGCTCCTAGCTTGGCGTAGAAGCTATCTGATGGGTACCACATCTGAGTCATTGGGTGATCGATACGAGAAATACCACCATAAATCGGCACATTGTTTTCATCGGTAGGTTGTTGCCAAAGCTTACGCTCGGCTTGCCAGCCTACCTTACAAGTCGGGCGGAAAAAACCTTCCGTAGACATAACCTTGTTTAGAGCTTCCCAATAGTCGCTATCGAAGTCTCCAGGCTGTACCAAATCCCCCAGCAATGGTAAAGGGATATTTACAAGACAAAAATCTCCTTGGATTTCTGCGGATCTGTCGCCACCTTGTTGCCGATCATTATAAAATACAGTCCAACCCCCAGAACTCCTCTTGCGAATCGAAGTTACTGGGCAGTTCAACAAGATAGTTCCTCCCAACTCACGGATTTTCTCCTCCAGGGCTTTTTCAATCTTGTCCATACCGCCAACGGGTTGAAAAGAAGTCGTCTGCCACAAGAAATCTTCAGCTTGGTATAAGGAGCGTTTCCATAGCTGTGCATCTACCAGATGCTCAAGTTTAATAGGCTCAAGCTCGGTGCCGTAAGTAAGGCCAGGTAGCTTACTGTAGCCCGCTCGCTGGGAACCACTGTAGCTATAGTCATTGTCCTTCTTAGTCAATGTACCAAAATAAATTAGCAAGTTGAGCAAATTTTTTTGGGTTTCAGCTTCTGGAGTTCCTTGATCAAATTTCTTATCCTTGAGGTGGTGGTACAGCTCATTGGCGATGTGACCCCGGATATCATTAACAATCTGGCGGTTGACACCTTTATTTCCAGGAAGACCCCCTTTTGTAACCACAAGATTGGAGCGGGTTTCCATGATGTAAACTTCTAAGTCTACACCAAGTTCCTGACAGAGACTGAGGACATGGATATGGTTTGACGGGATACGACCAGGGCCAGCATTAAGGTAAGGTTCGTAAGGTTCCCCAGGCTCACGATCGAAACTCAATGTTTGCGTTACCGTCACCGTTCCTGTACTCAGTGGAATCTCCTCAGTAAAGGAATCCCCAGGACGGAGAGTCAGGGAACGTCCGCCAACATGTCCTGTGGCCTCCAACAAGAACACCTGGAATTGTTTGTCTTCAGGGCGGTTGCGATTCTGTTTGAGCAAATCGTAGGCCGCAGTGAGTCCAGCCACGCCTGCCCCAAGAATAAGAACCTTTCCCCCTTCTTCAGAGGTATTCTCATTTGAGATAATTATTGGTGGTGATAAAAGATCCGCCCCTTGCTCCAAGGATTTGTAAGTACAAAGGAATAATTCTCCGGTATCGGGTTGGCGCTCCAAAAAAGTTAAGTTTTTGTTTTCAACAAACATATATGAGTGATTTCCCTACTTAGGATTGTATATTCCTAAGACGATCTCAACACCCAATTTCGTAATTTTTCGAGTTAGAGCTAATTTTTCTGGATATCATTGACTGGATTTGGTTCATGAATTGGTTCCATCCGCTTCTTGAGGAAGCCCCCACTACGCTTGGCTAAAACTCCTTGGATTTCAGCAATAATGGATAAAGCGATCGCTTCTGGTGTATCTGCACCTATATCAAGACCAACGGGGGCGTGTAACTTTTGTAGCTGTGCTGGAGTAAATTCTCCCACCTCTGTACGTAAATCTTGCAGTAACTTAGCAATGCGCTGTTTCGAGCCTAAACAACCAAGATAGCTGATGGCAGAAGGTATGAGCAGTTTTAAAATTTCTAAATCATCAAGGTAATTATGGGTCATTACCACGGCAACGGTGTAACTATTAATGCATATTTGTTTGTGGAGAATTTCGCGCCTGGTGAGAATCACCTCATCAGCGATCGCAAAACGTTCTTGAGTAATTTCATCTGCTCGACAATCCATAACAGTGACTTGCCAACCTAAATCCTGGGCGAATTTTACCACTGGTATGGCATCACGACCTGCGCCAAAAACTATCAGGTGTGGGGGTGGCTCAATCAGCTCAATAAAAACATCGATTTTACCTAATGGTAGTTGGTATTTATGGAAACTTGAATGTTGATTTTGCAGGGCTGCTCGCACATCTTCAAGTAAAATTTTAGTTAAATCAGATGCTTGAATATTAGTATTTATACTATTATCAGGTGTAAGGATTAAACGCTCTCCAACCCGAACATTAATGTCACCTTCTACAGAAATAATAGTGGCAATAATACCTGGTGCTTGGTTGTGGAAACACTGATGAATCAAAGTTAAAGGATTAAGTGGATCGTTTCCATCTAGTCGCTCAATTAGCACCTCGATCGCACCATTACAACCAAGACCAAATCCCCAGATAATATCCTCATCAGCAGTTGTATCATAAGTAACAACTATGGGTTTTCCATCTGCCATAGAGACACGGGTATGTGCAAATACATCATTTTCCAAGCAACCACCACTAATGGTTCCCACCATTTTATCCGTTGCTGTCTTATCCGCTGCCACCATATCCGCTGCCACCATCAGCATTCGCGCACCGGGTTGACGATAGGTAGAACCTTGAACACGGACAACAGTGGCAAGAAATGCTGGTTCGCTATGATTCTGATGTTGGATTTGTGCGAATGCTGCCAAAATAGATTTTAGCTCTTTCATGTTTCTTGCTGGGGATTCGTTATAGCAGAGCGTGAAGATAACTTTGTGGTTTTTTCAGGATATACCTAATGAATAGAATATTGTATTATCACCAGCAATCAAATTTTTCTCGAAAAATCCGCATATTATTAATAGAGAAAAATTTAGATTGTGAACTCAAAGAAATTAATCTACTCAATAAATCTCCTGAATTTCTGAAAATTTCTCCCATTGGTAAAGTACCTGTGTTTGTAGAACAAGATGGCACAGTTATTTGGGATTCTACATTAATTGCGGAGTATTTAGATGAAACCTATCCACAACCTGGTTTTTATCCAAGTAATCCCCAGGCACGACTTGAGTGTCGTAAATGGGAAGAATTAGCAGATAATTTAGGGGATAATGTAATTAATTTATGGGTACTAAATTTGACAAAAAATTTAAATTCTACCCGTTATCGAGCAAAATTAGAAACGTCAATTAATCGCCTTTTACCAATTTTTGATCGACAATTATCCCAATCTAAATACTTATTAAGCAATGACGCATGGACAGCGGCAGACATAGCAGCGTTATGTTCTTTTGGTTACTATAGCTTTCGCTTAAATGAAGATTGGCTTTTCCAGTATCATAATCTCAGAAATTGGTTCAATCACTTACATGAGCGCGAGTCAGTAAATTCAACTGTTCCCATGCCGTTAAATTAAGCCAATCAATTTTGGATTTTGGATTTTGGATTTTGGATTTTGGATTTTGGATTTTATATTAAAGAATTGACATGATCCCATGTTTAACTACCGGAACCGCGCACAGTGCCCCTAATTTTTAATTATGGGGGTGTAGTGCGCTGTGGGAATTTATTCCCCGTGACTTTCTATAAATCATTTGACGCTTTCTAATTAGAATCATATAGTGTAAACAGGAGGTGATTCAATTGTTTAATCGTCTTGAAAAGTTTTGCGCCGGGAAACCCGGACGCGCAAACTTTTCGCTGACTTACGAATTCAAGCTCAAGCCAACAAAAAACCAAATAGATATTTTTGAACAATGGCTAGAAACTCATCGTAGAGTTTACAACCATGCTTTAGCTGAACGTAAGGACTGGTATAAATCTCGGTCATGTCAGATTAAAGCTTGTAGTATTCGTAGTTGTTACATTATCCCTGCCGACGCACCACGTCCAACTTACGCAAGTCAATGTAAGTCTTTAACTGCTGCACGTAAAAATAATGAGTATTTAGGTAAAGTTAATGCTCAATCTTTACAACAGACATTAAGAAGACTTGAAAAAGCTTTTGTAAGTATGTGGGAACAAAATCACGGGTTCCCACGATTTAAAAAAGTTGGACGGATGCGGTCTTTTTCTTTTCCTCAGCTAGGTAAGAATCCATTACAAAATGGGTATATTAAATTGCCTGTGATCGGAAATGTAAAATTAAGACAATCTCGAACAATCCCAAATGGCGGTGTTTTAAAGCAAGCACGTGTAGTTAAACGTGTTTCTGGATGGTACGTGATGCTAACCGCTCAATGGGATGTAACTCCACCACAGCCAATGCCCCAGGGAGAGGGAATAGGGGTAGATGTAGGCTTAACTTCAATGGTTGCAACAAGTAGCGGTCTTTTAATTAAGCGTCCGAGATTTTTTATTAACGCACAACGCAAGCTTAAATTACTGCAACAGCGTGTTAGTAGAAAACGCAAAGGCTCGAACAATTGGTTGAAGGCAGTACAAAAAGTTGCAAAGCTCCATGAATATGTTGCTAATTGTCGTAAGGACTGGCACAGAAAGCTTTCACATCAGCTATGTGAGGGTGTGGGGATGATATTTGTAGAGGATTTAAATTTGGTTGGTCTGTCCCGTGGGATGTTAGGTAAGCATTGCCTAGATGCGGGTTTTGGTCAATTTTTTAATATCCTTGAACAAATTTGCTTTAAACGTAATGTCTATTTTCA
>JASJCJ010000078.1 GCA_030066045.1 Calothrix sp. MO_167.B12 | reverse complement strand
AATGGTCAAGCAGTGGGAACTGCGAGAATTAGATATTTGGATGAGACAACAGCAAAAATAGAAAGATTGGCTGTCCTACCTATGGCTCGAAGGAAAGGAATTGGTAAGCAAATCACAATGGTAGCTTTGGATGTAATTGCGTTAGCGCAGCTCCTCTGTTGGCGCAGCCACCCTGAAAGGGGAATGAAGCATAAGCCCTAACGGGCACGCTCCGCGCACGCAAGGGTTTGGAATTGCTCCACTTCGTAAGTGCTTCGCGCACGCTAACAGCTATCCAAACGGTACATCCCACAAAGGGCACGGCGTGGGTTGTGATTATTCTATAATCCGAGATATTTTGGGTGCCGTGCCCCTACGGGATAATTTGTTTTTTGGTATTTTTGAAATTGCTTCAATGTCACCTTGACAGTATCATGATTCCCTGGGATACCATCCCGCCGGAATAACCTCAAAGTTCCATTGATCTTGAAAGACATACATTCGCTCTATTATCTCACTAGGAGAAAGTGAGCCTTGGTTCCCTTGTTTCCAATCTTGCCTTTCTACAGTTCCCATAACTAAATAATCATTGCCTACAATTTGAGGATTCTCTTGGCTGAAACCAGCAGCCATTAAAGATTTTATTTCCTGCTTTTTAGCAATAATAAGGTCGCAGTTAGGGCAATATTTACACTGCTTATTTAGTAAAAACATCTGTTGAGGCTCAATGTGAATAACTAGGAGGAATTTACGAACCTTAGTTTTTGTTTCACACTTGGGGCACTTAGTAAAAGCACAATCTGAGTAGGGATTGAGGAAAAACTTATGTTTTTTTGAACTTGTTGCCCTTAGATGGATTAGAACTTTTTCGCTTCATCTGACAGATGCTTGCGTGAGGACAAGTGAGGATTTACATCACTTTCTATGGTAATACCAATGAAACCTAAACCCTGTTCATAACTGCTTATTGAGCAAGCAATCTTTTCTGCTTTCTTGCTTGTACTCGGTCAAAAGTAGTTTTGTAATCTCTGAATTCTGTGCCACAGATTTTATCCCAGAATCTAAAATGCAGGCCATAATTGCCCTTGAATTTACTGTGGTGCATATTGTGGTGTGTACTAGCTGTAAAAAACCTTAGCCAACTCCTGTTGAAATTTGCTGGATAAAGTTCATAGCCAAGATGTCCCTTAATGTTGTTGAATAACCCCCAAAATTGAAAAACTCCTAAAGCGGGCATGTAAAGCGGGATAAAAAAGGATACTGGAAAAATCCAAGCTGACAGTAAGAAACCCTCCACAACATGGAAGGACATAGACGAGAAGGGAGTAACATCAATACTACGGTGATGGACAGCATGAACGTAGCGGTAAATTGATCGATGATGCAATAAGCGATGGATCCAATAAAACCAGGCATCATCAATCACCCAGATGAGAAAAAAGCATATGATGCCCCACAACAAACCGTGGTCAGCAATGTTCATATAGATTTTGTTATAACCCAATAAATTTAAGTAAAAGATAGTGCTGCTTGAAAAGGCTCCAACCAAGAAAATCAACACAGCATTTTTTAATTCAAATTTGATTTGTTCAGCATTAGCTTTTTCATTCAGTTGAATCCGCCAATTGTATAGTCGCTTTTTGAAAACTTTCCAGATCAACAAATATGTCAATGTGATCAACGAGCCATTGACCATCACTGCCGATACAAGCGCCTCTGGCACCTTACCCAATATTAATTTAATAGCTTCCACGATACTTTCCATTTTTGAGTTGAGTCCTTACCTCTGAGGGAATGATGCCAATCAAGGCGAAGCAAAAATGACGCATTAGTCAATTTGACGATAACGTCATTTTGACGAAAGTGTCAACTATGATGTATAATCATCTCAGTGCTATTCATTTCTAACACCACACTATGAAGTCATCTCGTCGAGCCGCAATTGGTCTAGAAAAACGGGAGCAAACCAGAGCCACCCTGATTGCAGCAACTTATCAGGTCGTTGCCCGCAAAGCAGTAGAGAGCGTGACAATCGACGACATCATTGCAGAAGCAGGGGTGGCTAGAGGAACTTTCTATAACTACTTCCAAGGGCGAGAGGATGTGCTGAAGGCACTGGTTGTCTCTCTCAGGAAAGAGATGAGGCAGATGCTGTGGAAGCAAACTATCGAGAGCGATGACCGGGCTGAACGAATGGCGATCGCTATTCGTCAACTTTTGCATCGAGCACTGGAAGATAAGACTTGGGGTTGGGTCATAGCTCGCATTGGTTTAGCAGCAAATCCTTTGGGTGAAACCCTCGAAGAGGGTATGCTGACAGACTTAGAGACGGGTATTCGACTTGAACGTTTTCAAGTAGATAGCATCCAGGCAGCGATTACTATGATTTTAGGTACTGGGCTGATGGCACTGCGGAGTATTCTTGAAGGGCAAATGGAGCCAGATTACCCAGAGCAAATCACTAAAATCATTCTCAAATCCCTGGGTATTAGTGATACTGAGGCTGAAGCGATCGCCTTCAAATCTCTAGAAGCACTGTAATGCAATTGAGTATCTTTGCAAGATGGCATACTAATACGTACCAAGTTTTGATTCATATTTTTTTGCTCAAATGAAATTGTGCATGGGTCATATAATCATTCAAATAGCTGATTTTTCTGAAGATTTTCCAACTCTGCAAGAAATTAGAAAGATAGTTTTTCACGAAGAACAAGGGATAAATCCTGAATTAGAATTTGATGGGTTGGATGAAATATCTCAACATTTAATTGCCTTTCTCAATAGTCAAGCAGTGGGAACTGCGAGAATTAGATATTTGGATGAGACAACAGCAAAAATAGAAAGATTGGCTGTCCTACCTATGGCTCGAAGAAAAGGAATTGGTAAGCAAATCACAATGGTTGCTTTGGATGTAATTGCCAGCCAAAATGTTTCACAGGTGGTGGTTCATGCCCAAGAATATATCAAAGATTTGTATGAAAATTTAGGTTTTCAACCAGAAGGAGAAATTTTTGAGGAAGCTAGTATTCGTCATGTGAAAATGAGGAAGATATTACATTAGGGGTAATTTGCCGGACATCATATCACTCCTCACTTTTAAGTCAGGGTGATTCAAGAGGGTTAAGAATAAATTCTGAGTTACAGCATATAAACAGACTCTACTTTTAAACCCGTATTTTTATTGGTAAGAAAACTTTAGTTTTCCATTTGGACGACTACTACCGTTACTGTAGGAAATATCCACAGAGCGGTACTAGATTTTTCCGAAATTGATTGTCTGGGCGTTGTATATATAACCAGAACACTAATTAAACCCCTTCCATATTGAAACCTGGAGTTTTTAATTGTTCGGATGTGTGATTGCGAGGTAAGGAAGTAATCCCCAAGTCATGTTACAAAACTATGGTTCTCAAGTTAGATGAGGTTTCAATTGATTGCAGAAAGGAGAATCATTGAAATGCTAAACAGTTTTTCTGCTATTACTACACTAAGTACAATTTCCCGAATATTACGTAAATCTGCTGTTGTTATTGCTCTAGCAATTGTCACGCTTCCGTTTACTAGTCAAGCTGCTAGGGCAGAAACTTGGATTGCTCGATGTAAAGACCTACAATTTAATTTTAATCGTGATAGCAAAAGCTATCTAGTTTACTTCAAAACTAACACTGGAATTTATCAGGTAGCCCGAGGTAAGATTATCTTTGACAATGGGATTAGTATACGCGGTCCTATTTATGGCAATGGAGTAGGTCAAGATGGTCAGCCGATTACTCAAATTGGTCTAAACAGAAGTCGTAGAACTGTTTGGGTATTATGGAATCATCCCCGAGAAAATCAGCAAAAATCAGGAACTTTTTGTGATACAGGTATTCAAATTCGTTAGTGAAGCAAAACCATTAATCATTTTTCTTCAAGCTCCCTTGTTGAAAAATAAATAAACCTGTCAGTGAAAATGAGGGAGAAAACATAAAGCGTTTTTCCCTCATCCCAATCACTCAAATTCTAGAAATCTCGATGGATAAAGGGTTTAGCATCAGCACCAGTGTAGGTGTCTGCAATATGACCATCACCAACCATTTGATATTTATAGGTCACTAACCCTTCTAATCCGACAGGACCGCGAGGTGGCATTTGTTGGGTGCTAATTCCCACCTCTGCACCAAAACCGTAGCGGAAGCCATCGGCAAACCTAGTAGAACAATTATGATATACCCCTGCTGCATCTACCATTGCCAGGAAAGTGGCTGCGGCTTCTTCATCTTCTGTAACGATCGCGTCGGTATGTTTGGAGCCATACTGATTTATATGGGCGATCGCTTGTTCTAAATCATCCACAACTTTGATAGATAAAATCAGATCGCTGTATTCTGTTGACCAATCTATATCTGTTGCTGTTGAAATATTAGGTAAAATTTCCCGAGTATATTTATCCCCTTTTAACTCCACATTCAAAGATTGCAAGGCTGCGGCAATGGGTGGTAAAAATACATCTGCAATGCTGGAATGTATTAATAAAGTTTCAATGGCATTACAAGCGGCTGGATAGTGGGTTTTAGCATCTACGGTAATTGCCACGGCTTTTTCCATATCCGCATTTTTATCTACATACAGGTGACAAATACCATCCGCGTGTCCGAGTACGGGAATGCGGGTATTTTCTTGGACAAACCGGACAAAGGAGTTGGAACCGCGAGGAATAATTAAATCTATATACTTATCTAGTTTTAACAGTTCTAAGGTTTCTTCCCTTGTTGTCACCAACTGCACCACGTCGGCACTTACCGCAGTTGCGGACAAACCTTGTTTAATTGCCTTGACTATGGCTTCACAGGAACGAGTCGCTTCCTTCCCACCTTTGAGAATCACCCCATTCCCAGACTTAATTGCCAAAGCAGCAATTTGAATTGCGGCTTCTGGACGGGCTTCAAAAATTACCCCCAACACCCCTAAAGGACAAGTCACCCGCTTCAGGGTTAAGCCTGTATCAATTTCCCGGCGAATCTGCACCGCACCCACGGGATCGACAAGTTTACCCACATCCCTAACCCCAGCGATCGCATCCCGTAATTTATGTTCGTCTAACTGCAACCGCTTGTAAAGTGGTTTGGCAATCCCATCTGCTTCTGCCGCTTGACAATCGGCAATATTAGCTTGCACAATCTCATCCTCAGCCGATTCTAAAGCAGTAGCGATCGCTTCAATAGCCTGATTTCTCTCCTCTGTGGATAGAGTTGCTAGTTTGACTGCCGCCAGTTTGGTTTGTTTGGCAATCTCAATAAATGTGGATGCATTATCAATAGCAATAGTCATAGTACCAAATCAAATAACGTTGCAGTCGGGGAAAACGCTTTTATCTTTAATCCTATCAATTTTGGTTAGTCTTGAACAAAAGAATATGGGAGCTGTCTAAATATAGTCAGGAATTTTGCCAGCTTTTAGGAATATCAATATTAAGTATTTATACTTAATATTGATAATGTATAAGCTACATATAATATGGCGATAAATTGAATATAACCCGCATCGGTCAATCTTCATATATTAATAAATATAAATAGTTTCATAGTTATAAAAACATAGACTGTTAAATTATTGAAGTACCAATCAATAAATTGTGGTTCGGCATTGCCAGAGAGAACACTTATGTTGGTGTGATGTCGAATAACTTTTAATGGGGAATCTCTAGGCTCTGACTGTCAACTGGTAAATATCCAGAGTCCATTATTGAAACCTGGCATTGGAGTATTAAGGAATTAACCATGAGTAGTAACCTCGCTGCAAAGCTTCGTACTGGCACGCAAAAATCCCATACAGCAGCAGAAAACGTGGGATTTATGAAATGTTTTGTTAAAGGAGTGGTAGATAAAGACTGTTTTGCTAAATTGTTAAGTAATTTGTATTTTGTTTACGGTGCTTTGGAAGCGGGTATAGAAAATAACCGAAATCATCCTGTAGTTGGTGTGATGTACTTTCCCGAATTGAATCGTCAAGCAGCTTTAGAGGAGGATATGGAGTTTTATTATGGCAAACAATGGCGATCGCAAATTAAGCCATCCCCTGCTACCCAAACGTATCTTAACCGTTTGCAGCAACTAGTAACCCACGCACCAGAATTATTAATTGGTCATGCCTATACTCGTTATATGGGGGATCTTTCTGGGGGGCAAATGTTGCAAGCGATCGCTCAATCTGGCTTAAAATTAACCGGGTTTCAAGGTACATCCTTTTATAATTTTGAGCAAATTCCCGACAAAAAGGTATTTAAAGACAAATACAGACAGGCATTAAACTCCGTACCTGTAGATGATGGGACTGCTGACAAGATTGTTGCCGAAGCCCACTATGCTTTTCAGCTGAATATGCAGATGATGCAGGAATTAGAGGGAAGTTTAATTCAGGCGATCGGTCAAGTCATGTTTAATACTCTTACTAGCACTCGTAGTGTTGGTAGTACGGAGGTTGCCACATCTTGAAGTCAAGTAATAAGTAATAAGTAATAAGTAATAAATAATAACTTGCGCCAACTCCGATAACAGGAGGCTCCGCCTCCTTTACTCTAGTTACCAGGCTTAGCCTGGTAACTAGAATCGAGAGCCTCTGGCTCTGATTGAGAATGGTGCAAGTTATCAGTAAATATCTTGATTCAGCAACGCCAATTTATCCTTTTCCCTATTCCCTACCCCCACCAAAAGACTTTTACAGCTAACACTGCGCTACGCGAACAGCAAGCCCTAATTAAAAATATGTTACCCGGGCATCAATGCCTTGGGAACGTAGCATTTGAGTCCTCTTTTCAGCATCCGAGCGATCGCGAAAATTACCAGCATTCACATAAGCACCCAATGGAGATTCTGCTCTAAAGGCTTGGGGTACTAGTTGACGTACTTTATCTAAAGTATCATCATCTCGCAAGGGTACCACCACCACATAACGATTTTGGGAATTATTACCCAAACCCAAAGCTTGGAAAGTTCTGCTGTCAACAAATCCCGTGGGATTGAGTCCAGAGGAACGCTGAAATTGAGTAACTGCTGTACTAGTAACTTGATCGTAATAGCCAGTGGGATTGCCTGGAAATAATCCTCTCTCCTGCAAGCGTTTTTGTACTGCTGTGACTCGCTGACTATTCTCCCCTAAACACATATCACCCCTAGCTGGGGTACAAGTAGAGAAAAGGCGATCTAAGGCTTGAGACATAGCTGCTATGGTTTGATTATCAGCAATGCCATTACCTATCAGTCCGTTATCTTGTTGGAAACGTGCTACTGCATCCTTGGTAAGATTTCCAAACACGCCGGTGGGATTGACGGTTAAATAACGCAATTCCCGTAAAGCTCTTTGTAACTCTACCACCCGACTACCAACATCACCTTGGTTGAGAGCATTGGGAAAGGGATCTACTCTTCCAGGATTTTGCGGTGAAGGAGGTTGAGGTTGAGTGTCGTTGAGGCTAATGGTTATCTCCCTTTGAGTGCGATTACCAACAACACCATCAGGAACCAGTCCTCGGGCTTGTTGGAATTCTTTTACCGCTACCACAGTCATCTCTTGGAAGTTGCCAGTAATAACACCACGATAAAAACCTAACCGTTGTAAATTTTGTTGTAATTGGATTACAGCATCTCCACTACTACCTACTGTTAGCTGATTGCTGGAGGGATTTGTTTGATTATTAATATTATTCAGGCTAATGCGTATCTCTCTTTGAGTGCGATTACCCACAACACCATCAGGAACTAGTCCTCGGGCTTGTTGGAATTCTTTTACTGCTGCCAAAGTCAGGTTTTGGAAGTTGCCAGTAATAACACCGCGATAAAAACCTAACCGTTGTAAATTTTGTTGTAATTGGATCACAGTATCTCCACTGCTACCAACTGTTAGCTGATTACTGGAGCGACTTCTTGGTTGAGTTCTAGTTCTGGATGATGTCCTGCGACATCTGCGGTCTAGTGCCCGTTGCGTTCGGGGTCCCACCACACCAATGGCATTGATTCCCTTGGCTTGCTGAAAACTTCTCACGGCATTTTCAGTTTTCGGACCAAAATTTCCTGTGATGTTACCTTGAAAATAGCCTAATTTTCTCAAGCAGCTTTGGATATAATTAACTTCTGCACCCGATTGCCCTCGTCTAATTTGAGCAACAGCAGCTTGCCACGGTACACTTGCGATCGCTATAGCTATGAATAGAGTTCCTAATGGTGTAGCTAGCATCCTAGCTCTTTGTGCATTTTCCATGACAACCAACTGTAAATCATCCCCTAAAGGCATAGTGTGAATATTTTGTAATCCAGTAGGAGCAGAAGTAAAATGATGATTATCCATAGTTTTTATTTATCTTCCTGTATCTTCGGTAAGAGGATGTCTCAGAAGTACTAAAGCTGACGTAAGGTTTTTGTCAGTAGAGACAAATACTTAAGTATTGACAAAATGACGAAAGTTATAAATCTATCTAAATATAATTAACTCGACCAACGAGTAAATTGAATAGCTATCATATCATGTTCGCTTAAATACTTATCAATCTCTATTACAGGTTGGTAATTTAATTATTAATTGGTAATTGCGTAGAAACTCTTATGGAGCAAGTACGGTAAGGCTATAAATAATACAAATTTTTAAACCAGTTGAAAAATATCTGCGCTTGAGGATGTTGGGGATTTAAAATACGTTAATACCTCTCTCAGCAGCAATGACCAATTAATTCATAATTAGGGTCTGCTGAATAACTATAAAATATTGATTTATCAATGCATAAGGGCTATTTTTCCAGGAATAAGTGCAAGGAAATAAGGATTTGAGGTTTAAAATCCTTGCATTTCTAATTTATTCTGGTATAAAAAACCACTAAAAATAAGGCTGAAACTGTTGCCTGTTGCCTGTTGCCTACCCCCACAATCGTGACTTTTTCAGCAAGCCCTAATTATTAATTCATAATGTCTCTTACAGAGGAGCTGCGCTCTAAGCGTAAGTCCTGAATTCTTTAGCTTTTTTCCGTATAATCCTTAAAAACCCTTTCTGGAAAAGCTTTATGCCAATGCGATCGCCATCGAATTCACGTAAAACATAGGGCAGTTTTACTGAACAGTTGCATTTTCAGCTTACTACCTGTCCCTTTTCTTATCCCCAACTCAGGTTAATTAGAGTCAGTTTATACAGGGTTTGCTTCAAGGATTACAACTGAAGACTCCATAGGTAAAATTCGCTGCAACTTGAAGTCAGATTGCTCCAAAAGTCGTCTAAACTCTAGCTCAGTACGTTCTTTACCTCCTACAGATACCATCATTGATATGTCAAACCATTTGGCAGGGTGGACATCGTTACCGGGAGGGATCAGCATTTCAAGAATGAGAAGCTTACCATGTTGGGGAATAGCTTTTCGGCAACAACTTAAAAGCTCTGTTGCCCGCTCGTCGCTCCAGTTGTGCAGAATATGTTTCATCAGGTAAATATCATGACCAACTGGGATCGATTCAAAAAAGCTACCTGCTACTAGATCGCACCTCTTGCTCACATTTTTTTCTGTTAGAAACGACAGCGCTCCTTCTATAACCGAGGGTAAATCAAAAAGTACCCCCCGTAACTTGGGATTAGCTTGGAGAATTGATGCAAGCAAAAGACCATGACCTCCCCCTACATCTACAACTGAGCCGAAATCCTTAAAGTTATACACTTGAGGGAATTCTGTGGCAACAGAGACAGACAATGAGGTCATTGAGTGGTTAAAGTGTTCAGCAGTTGTTGGATGAGTATTAAGGTATTCAAATAGCTCTAATCCGTTAGCTTGTTTAAAGGAAGCTTTGCCTGTTTTTAGCACATCCATCAGGTGCATCCATGCTCGCCAGTTACCATCATGAGGAATATAAAGGGCTAGATCGCGCATTGAACCGGGAAAGTCATGGCGCAGGCAGTCAGATAGAGGGGTATTGGCAAACTCTCCTGTGGCAATTTCCCTGAATACCCCAAGCATAGCTAGACCTCGTAGTAGGCGGTATAGTGAGGAGATATCTGTTCCCGTTGCTTCTGCTAATGCTTGAACATGTTTAGGTTGTTGAGCAACTAGATCGGCAATGCCCAGTTCTGCTACAACCTGTATAGATTTAGCAACTATCCCTCCATAAAGCATTTGCTTCATGACTACCATTGGCATAAGTTCTTCTGTCATTTATCAAGAACACTTAATAGGTGAACCAATAGAATTAACCACGAATACCAATCTACTTCATCCCGTATTTATGTAATAGAACTCCACAAAAAATGCTCCAATGGCTATGTCGATTTAGTGAAAATTTCCATCCAATGGTAAATTTTAGAGACATAAGGTAGGCTGCACACTAAAATTATTTTTCTCGAATCATAGGATCAATTATTCCGTGGAGTTCTCTAACGCCAAATACTAAAATCAGCTTGATTTTACTTCAAAGAAGGAATGCCTTCTGGAAAGAGGAGGGAAATACGTTTGTCTCGGCTCTGGGCTTCCTCGATACAAAGTTGCTCAATCTGATTAACAACCTCTTCTTCCACCCCAAGACGTTTTGCCATTTTGTGAACTGCTGCCCGTTCCCCTTCATGATATTCTTTGTCAGCGGAACAAGCTTGAATAGCAGTATAAATAATTATACGACGACTATATTTGTTGGCAATAGGCGAATCTGCTAGAACATCAAGCAGATCTTCATCGGCTGGGTAAGTTTTTGCCAATTCGTAGCCAGTTTTTCCAAATACAGCAGCACGGCCAGCAACCCAGTTTCTTTCTTCTGGTTCTACACTTTCGTCTCCTTTTGTACAAATAAGAACAGCTTTTACAAAAGCTTCATAGTCTTTATCTGGTGGAGCACCTTCCACTCCATAGAAGTGATTTAGTAGCCAAATTTTACCATCCTGCTCTAGATTAGACATAATTTAATATTGTTAATTTTATGACTCTAAAACAGTACATGATTTTTGCCCTTACTTTGGATATCAAAAGATTAAATTTATGTTAAATTGTATTGTAATTGGAGCTGGACTAGCCGGTATAGTTACTACCAAAGAATTGCTAGAGCAAGGTATCACTAATGTAGTTTGTTTAGAGCAAGCAGAGGATGTAGGCGGAGTTTATGCCCGTGCTTATGACAGTTTAGTATTAACTACCTCTTGTGCGTTTAGTATGTTTTCAGACTTCTGGATTGGTGATGGTAATCAGCACAAATTCTGGACTAAGGATGAAGCTATTGATTATTGGAAAAGATATGCCAAACATTTTGGTGTTTTAGAGAAAATTCGTTTCAATTCCAAAGTTATAACTGTAACTCCCCAAAAACATCAGGGATGGCAAGTTCAACTAGCATCCGGAGAGATTTTGTCCTCAAAACGGGTAGCATTGGCAATTGGGAATAATAATATCTCTAATTATCCTCAGTGGAAAGACTTATTAACTGAGGTGGAGTTTTCCCATTCTCAGGAATATCGTAATGCTGATAAATTTGTGGGCAAAAAGGTATTAGTGGTTGGCGGAGGTGAATCTGCTTCAGACATTGCTTTAGAAATATCTCGTGCCGCTAACCAGTGCTGGGTTAGTCTTCGTAATTCAGCTGGGTGGATCATACCTAGGAAAAGGGGTAACTTTGCCCTCGATAATGCTAGTCATCGGGGTGTATATGGGCTACCAAGAGACTATGGAGAGACTTTGAGCCAATTGCTCTTTAACAAGTGGTTGAGCCTAAATGATCCAACTTATGACATAGCAGTTAAACTCAATCAGAAAGTTAAAGCTAAAAAAGGGGTCTGGGGAAGCTATGGCACTAAAAATTTCTCTTTACCCAAGGCAATTGTACATCATGGCACTCAAGTGGTCGGCGAAATAGTGAAAGTCAAAGATGGTGGCAAGACATTAATCGCGGCTGATGGGGAACTTTTAGAAAATGTCGATGCAGTGGTATTTTGCACAGGCTACAAAAACTATGTTTCTTTCCTGCCTGAGCACTTGAGAAAAACTGACCCTCGCAGTCTATACAAACATATGTTTCATGCTAAGTATCGTGATGACCTAGCTTGGATAGGCTGGGCACGTCCTGCGATTGGTAGTCAGTTTCCCCTTACGGAAATGCAAGCCCGCTTTTTTGCCTTAATTTGCACTGGGAAACGAACTCTTCCAGCTTCTGAGGAAATGGAGGAGGTAGCATCTAGAGATCAAACGAAATATTTAGAACAATTTGAACATAATGCTGTTCGCATTCGTAGCTTGCTTGATTATCATATCTATATCGATGAGCTAGCTGATTTGATTGGCTGTAAACCGCCCTTGTGGAAATACTTTTTCCTACATCCTCGGCTCTGGATGACTATCGTATATGGTCCAACCCAAGGTACCCAGTTTCGTTTACGAGGACCAGGTCAAAAGAAAGCTTTGGCTCAAGAGATCATTAAGAAGTTACCAGTGAGTCCATTTAATCATGTTGTGGTTGTCAAAGCTGGTCTAAGAGGTCGTGTGATTTATGGGTTTAAGAGACTGTTTGTAAAAATAAAATAAAGAAGACTCAACATAACAATATCAGAGGCAGGACTTACGCAACTGTCACAAGCAATATGATTTCTTTGAAGATGGGCTTTACGATATTGACATGACTCAATACCAGTCAATTGCTTTATTTCTCTATGAAACTCCTCAATTTTCCAGCGAATCTTACACACCTCTTGTGCAACATTCAAGGAACTTTGAGATAAGTCATTAGTTGCGACATAATCTGTTCTGCCGGTAGAGACAATAACACGGAAAAGTTTCACATTTTTATTAGCAGAAAAACCTTTAATAGCCAACAGCTGTAGCCGACAATTTCAAGTTTGACTCTGGTGACAGTTTATAGCAACCACTTTATTACCTCCAATCAGGGGTAAATCGCTGAATATGGGCAAAATATCGCCATAAATTGCGTAATTACCAGTATTTTTTTTGATAAAAATTAATACAAGTAAACATAAAAGCTGGAAATATTAACTTATTTTTCACAGTTCTTATGAATATCCTCCATGACAACTTGTTAGACTGAAAACGCCAAAGATAATTAGGACTTACGCATAATTATCTGGAAACCCTAATTCTTCGTGGTGCTAATGAACGGATTACCGTTACTTTCGACATTTTTTGCGTAAGTCCTGATAATAATGGTTTTGTCGCAATATGGCTATGGTTAGTGACCATTTGTGACTAATTGGTGGTAGATACTCACAGATTGTTGAGGATTGCTATGTCGCTGCGCTTGATGTTCAACCATACGAACAGTTGACTGCTGGCGATCCTAGAAAAATTAGGAGGATCGTAATGGATATGGACTTACAATTACACATGAGTGATAATTTGACTAGCTTAAAGGAAGCACCAATTCATATTTCTGGTCAAATTCAACCCCATGGTATTGTTCTGGTTTTGGAAGAGCCAGAACTGAGAATATTACAAGTAAGCAGTAATATTTATTCTGCTTTCGGAGTCTCTCCAGAAGATTTGTTACTTACCAGCCTAGAAGAATTATTAGACACTTTCCAAATTAGCCAAATTAAAGCTGGATTATTAGAACAAAGCCTTGATTTTATCAATCCTACAAAAATTTGGGCAAGAACAAAAGGAGATGATTATGTAGTTTTTGATGGTATATTTCATCGTAATTCGGAAGGATTTCTGATTTTAGAATTAGAACCTGCTATTGCCCAAGAGAATATCCCATTTTTAAGTTTCTACCATTTGGCGAGGGCATCTATCAATCATATTGAAAATACTGCCAAGTTGAAAGATTATTGTCAAATCATCGTCCAAGAAGTGAGAAAGGTAACGGGATTTGATCGGGTGATGCTATATAAGTTCCATGAAGATGGGCATGGTTCGGTAATTGCAGAAGATAAGCTAGAAGATTTAGAACCTTATTTCGGTCTTCACTATCCAGAATCAGATATTCCCAAACCTGCCAGACAATTATTTATTTCTAATTTGATCAGATTAATCCCTGATACTAATTCAGAACCTGTGGAGATTATCCCCTTCAAAAATCCTGTCAATCAAAAACCTTTAGACTTAACTAACTCAATTCTTAGGAGTGCTTCTCCCTGTCATATTGAATATTTACATAATATGGGTGTGGGCGCATCCTTAACTATTTCTTTGATTAAAGAAGGGAAGTTGTGGGGACTAATTGCTTGTCATCATCAAACCCCAAAATATGTTTCTTATGAGTTGCGGAAAGCTTGTGAATTTTTGGGAAGAGTCATATTTTCAGAAATTTCTGATAAGGAAGAAACAGAAGATTATGGCTACCGGATGCAGTTAAATGATATTCAATCGAGATTGATTGAATATATGTCCCAAGAAGACAACTTTATTGATGGTTTAGTCAAAAAACAGCCAAATATTTTAGACTTAACTGGTGCCCAAGGAGCGGCTATATTTTTTGGGGGACAATATACATTAATTGGTCAAACCCCTGAGGAAGAAGATTTAAATTTTCTGGTGCAATGGCTACAAAAGAATGTGGATGAAGAAATATTTTATACAAACTCTCTGCCACAGTTGTATCCAGATGCTGAAAGATATAAGAATGTTGCCAGCGGTTTATTAGCTATTCCCATTTCCAAACGCAATTATGTATTGTGGTTTAGACCAGAAGTAATTCAGACGGTGAATTGGGGAGGAGATCCCAATAACGCATTTGAGGTAAATCAATCCCAGGGTAATTTACGTTTGTGTCCCCGTAAATCTTTTGAGTTGTGGAAAGAAACCGTTAGTTGTACTTCTTTACCTTGGCAATATGTGGAAGTCAAAGTTGCACTAGAATTACGCAAAGCAATTGTGAATATTGTCTTGCGACAAGCGGATGAATTAGCACAGTTAGCCCATGATTTAGAGCGTTCTAATGCAGAATTAAAAAAGTTTGCTTACGTAGCTTCCCATGATTTGCAAGAACCCCTGAACCAGGTGGCGAATTATGTGCAGCTATTGGAAATGCGCTACAATGACGAACTAGATGAAGATGCCAATGAATTTATCAATTATGCTGTTGAAGGAGTAAGCCTGATGCAGACCCTAATTGATGATGTACTGGCTTACTCAAAAGTGGATATGCAAGCGATCGCATTCCAAGCTGTAGAGGTAAAAACTGCTCTGGATAAAGCTTTGACTAACCTGCGGCGACGTATTCGCGAAAGTGACGCAACTATCACCTATGACCAACTACCGATTGTCATGGCTGATAGTACCCAATTAATGCAATTATTCCAAAACCTGATTGGCAATGCAATCAAATTCCGCAGCCAAGAACCACCAAAAATTCATATTGCTGCTTCCCGATTAGAAGATGAGTGGCTATTTTCCATCACAGATAACGGTATTGGTATTGATCCTCAATTTAGCGATCGCATTTTCGTTATTTTTCAACGCCTACATACCCGTGATGAATACCCAGGTACTGGTATGGGTTTAGCCATTTGCAAGAAGATTGTAGAATGTCATCGAGGACGGATTTGGGTAGAATCACAACTAGGTAAAGGTGCAACCTTCTACTTTACGATTCCCATTGGAGGACGCGAACGTGAACGCAGAAACGGACGCAAAGTCCAAAACAATCTTTTTGGTAGAAGATAACAAGGCTGATATTAGACTGATTCAAGAAGCTTTAAAACATAGTTCCATCCCACACCAGGTAGTCACCGTTAGGGATGGGATGGATGCTATGGCTTATTTACGTCAAGAAGGAGAGTATAAAAATGCACTAAAGCCAGATTTGATTCTTTTAGATTTAAACTTACCAAAAAAAGATGGTCGGGAGGTGCTGGCTGAAATTAAAGCCGATCCAAAATTGAAGCGTATTCCTGTAGTAGTACTGACAACTTCCCACAATGAAGATGATATTTTTCACAGCTATGACCTGCGTGTGAACTGCTACATCACTAAATCCCGCAACTTAAGTCAGTTATTTCAAATAGTCAAAGGAATTGAAGAATTTTGGCTGTCTACCGTCACTTTACCGTCAAAGTAGAGTTGTTAGTTGTTAGTTGTTAGTTGTTAGTTGAGAGTTGGGAGTTGGGGGTTTATCACCCATCACTCAATACTAGTTACTATTCACCAGAGGGGGGTGAAACCAGAAGACGATGGCTGCGAATCCGGTAAAAATCTTGCTGATTGAAGATAATTTAGCAGAAGCCAGGTTGTTACAAGAATTTCTCAAGCAAGCCAAGTCTCATGAGTTTACTGTAGTTCATGTCCAACGCTTGGCAGCAGGTTTACAGAAATTAGGTACAGAATATTATGATGTCATTTTGTTGGATCTTACCCTACCAGATAGTCAAGGATTAGCATCCCTCCCTCCTTTGATGAGCCAAGCATCTACTATTCCCATTGTGGTACTAACTAATACCAATGATGATGAACTGGCTCTAGAAGCAGTACGCAAGGGAGCGCAGGATTATTTGGTGAAGCGACAAATCAATGTAGCAATTTTAATCCGTTCCATCCGTTATGCGATTGAACGTAAACAAGCCTTAGAAACATTACGCAACGTCAATCAAACTTTAGAAAATCGAGTTGAAGAAAAAACCGCAGAACTAGTCAAAGCTAGGGAAATCAACCAGTTCAAATCTGAGTTTGTATCGATGTTGTCTCATGATATTCGTAATCCCCTCAATACTATTTTACTAGCTACTGGATTACTACAAAATAGCGATCGCAAATTAACCCAAGAGAAAAAGCACACCCATTTTCAGTTGATTCGCTCTGCCATTAAAAATATGGCTCATCTATTGGATGAAGTGTCATTCATTGGTAAAGCTGATGCGGGTAAACTACCATGTGAATTAATTTACTTCGATTTAGTCGGATTCTGTAGTGAAGTAGTTGCAGCAGCTAGACTCAAAGCAGCCAAAACACATCTGAATTTGGTTTTCTCGAGTCATGGGGATTTGGGAGAAATCTTATGTGATGAGAGCTTGTTACGGCATATTTTAGAGAATTTACTGGGTAATGCTATTAAGTATTCACCCCTTGGTGGAAAAGTTATTTTTGAACTCAGTAAGCAGGAGCAACACATTATTTTTCAGATTCAAGATTGGGGAATTGGTATTCCGGAATCAGAACAGAAACAGTTATTTCAGCCTTTTTATAGAGCAAGTAATGTGGATAATATCCCCGGCACTGGCATGGGTTTAGCAATTGTTAAAAAATGTGTAGAAACTCTAAATGGAGAAATTTCAGTCAATAGTACAGTTGGGTTAGGTACTATTGTCACGGTAAAATTACCACTCCTAGACTCATGAAATAAAATACTGGTGTGAAGATTCCCGACTTCTTAAAGAAGTCGGGAATCTTTTAGCCTCATTAGTAATTATGAATTATGAATTATGAATTATGAATTATCCTCACCGCAATCCAAACTGACACGGGTAGAAACTCCAGTTACAGGATTTATCCCCGATGCTCGTTTGCACATTAACATGATCTGGTAACGATCTAATAAAGCACCGGAAAAGTCCGCACCCTCAATATTGGCATCATAGAAAGTGCTACCACTGAGGAGGGCATCTGTAAAGATAGCATTGGTAAGATTACCTTTATCAAAGGTAACGCGATCGGCAAACGTTTGAGTAAAATTTGTACCCTTCAAGTTTGCTTGTAAAAAAGAACCCTTAGTTAAAATTGTTCCTTCCAGATTTGCTCCATGAAAATCTGCTCCCCGCATATCCCCACCAGCAAAGGAAGTTCCTGATAAGTCTTGCTCGGAAAAATCCCGACCCCTCAATTCACTTAAAGTGTAATTAACTTTATTCTCAAACGCTCTCACGGGATGGGCATCTAGAATGAGATAAAATCCAATGAATAATAATACAATAATGGTTTTGGTAAATTGCCATAACCAAGATTTTGCTGTTTGCTTCATGGCATATATATAAATTGAATGTGGTAGGCTTTGCGCTAAATTCTGTAACGCCGGGATTATTGATTGAAACCGACCTACAAAAACTTTTCTGTGTCTGCTAGAGAGCATCCCAAATATTTAAATTTGTAGTGCAGGTCCCAAAGCCCGCTTTGTATATCAAGGGAGCTTTCCGGCTGCCACTACCGCATATTTTTGAAAAAGTGGGATGCTCCCTGTCTGCTACATCTATATGTGTGTTGCTGACTTTTCTGGGTGTACAGGTAGTCCCAATTGAATGCAAAAATAGCGATCATATCTAGCTTCTGTCCAGTGGTTAGCTGCTTGAACCTGCTCAACACAGAGGTCATGAACACCTCGGAAATCTGCATTTTTGATATTAGCACGGGTCATATTAGCATGGAGCAGGTATGCATTGTTTAGATTAGCCCCCTCTAATTTAGCATCACTCAAGTCTGCACCTTCTAATTGAGTGCCTTCTAATTTAGCACCTGTAAGGTTAGCGACTTCTAACTGTACTCCATTTAGATCAGCACATTTAAGAATAGCTCCCCGTAAATCGGCGCCACCCAGGTTAGCACCTCCAAGATCAGTGTTACTCAAATTAGCACGAGCTAGGCTAGCACCTTCTAGTTGAGCACCGTTAAGGTTGGCAAACTTGAGATTAGCGTCTTTAAGAATGGCACGACTGAGATTAGCACCTTCTAATTGGGCATCATTGAGATTAGCTTCCCTGAGGTTAGCATAAATGAGGTTGGCATAACTCAGGTTCGCCATCCTCAAATCAGCACCAGCCAAGTCAATTTCATTTAAATCAGCATTGGGTACATCTAAAGCTTTTAAAGATACGCCATACTGATTTAAATCTTTCAAAGCTTTAATCCGGGCATAACTAGTTGATACATTGGCTGCTGCGGCATTATCAACTACTTGCCATGCTTCATAAATTGTATTGCGTCTGCGTTCTCTACTTTCTAATAAATATAAGGTGGCTGCCGCTAAAATACTAAAACCTTCAATATTGTTCAGTTCAATTACTGATAATGCTTGTTTATAAAAACACTGTAATAATGAGTCTTGAGACTGGCAAACAATTTTTCCCTTATTCCATTGTTCTATGTGACTGAATGTCAGCATCAAGAAATATGCAATAATGATCGCTAGAAAGACACGGAACCATACTATATCTAGTAAATCTCGAGCCTTTTCCCGGATTTTCCTGATAATTCGTGTAATTTTAATCACATTTACTTTTATTCCTGATTATGTATAAGAGTTGAGGATTTATGCATTGATTGGGAATACCAAATATGCGTTATAGCACTACGCCTGACGGACGCGGACATTTATAAATCCAGCAAACCCTTTGACAGCCTGCTGTTCCCTATTCCCTGTTCCCTAGCGCGTAGCACTATACTTGCCACATTACATATATTGTAGGGGTTTAGCAGTTATTGTAGGGGTTTAGCACTGCTAAACCCCTACAGCGTGGGTCTAATGACAAAAATTTTGATTTATTGGAACCACGTACCGAAAATATAAACCTTTGTCAAGGCGTAAAATTTTACGTCTGGAAAGCCATTTACCTGGAAATAGCTATCAATAGTCACTAAATTTCTGCCGCAGCACGTTCAATTAATCGTCGCGCCAAGGTTTGCGTACCCGTATGTTCGTAATAATTAGTTGACATATCCAAAAACGCCGCTACGTAATCTAACTTGTCATCGGCAATTTCTACAAATCCTTGTAAATGACTTAACACCGTTTGCGGGTTTAAGCCCCGAGAAGTAACCAAATCACCCATCCAGCCTTTCACTGAGTCAAAACTTTCACCAATAAAATTCAGTTTACTGCCAGAATCACCTCCAGGTATGGCATCTTTCATGTTTTTGAAAGTAGAATTTTGTTCTAATTCCTGGGGACTTGTCTGACTAATTCCTGAGATAGCTTTGTCAATGAAATCCGGACCGAGGGGTATCAAACCATCAACGCAAACTAAAGCTGCCATACGGATGAGAGACTCACCACTATATTCCCCTAAAGCACCGACAAAATCGCCGATACTATCCCCAGGAATACCGTTAATTTGGCAAAAAGCAACTAATTCAGCTACTAACTTCAAGGTTAAATCAAAGGTTTGAGCTTTGTCTGGTTTGGGGGTTACTTTGTTTAAAAAACCCAAAAGAGGGACTGCTTCCCCAACCCTATTTGCCAAAGCAGCTGCCGCCAGAGCCTTATCTGTGCTGTCCACAGTCTGGTATAACCACATAGCTCTCTGGTATCCCTGGGAACGGTCGTTATACAGATAAATAGCACGTTCGCCAATTTCTTGAATTAAGTCATCATCGGTTTCCCCAGTGACGTGTTGAATGGTATTGACAAAACCAACCACATTTTCCCATTCACCAGGAGCGACAAAATCCAGAGCATTCAGCATGGAGATCGTTAAACCACTGGTTGGTAATTCATCTACTAATTCAAAAATTGCCTTACTCACAAATAATCTCCTGATTTTATGATCTACTTATTTAGTTATTGGCGATCGCTTATTTGAGCCGCTCTAAACCACTCAGATTAAACTTCGTGATCCAATCCTGGCGATCGCTTGCTGTAAATGATGCAGAACGGGAAGCAACCTTAACCTGGTAGCGATTATTGACTAAAATTGCGGTTTGAGTATTACCAATTTCCCGTGCGGGATAACCGGCAATTTTTGTACTGCTATTAGAGTATTTGGCGGCGGTAGATGGAGTACTGCTAGTATCGGAAATAGACAATACAGCTACTTCTTTACCATCTTTTTTCAGCTTGGCTTGGGAAAAACCTTTCTTTTCTTGGGTAAATACGCGTTGATAACCACCCGAAGATGATGGAAATATATTGTTAAATTTACTACCTTGAGTAGCTTTTTTAGAAACTGCTTGACCACTTCTTTGACGGCTACTGTCTTGTTGTACCTGGTCAAAACGTCCGGGTTCTCTAGGCGTACAAGCTGTAGTGATTAGTAATATCGACAACAGTAAAGCAGCGAAAACCTTACGAGTGCGCGGGAAAACCATATTTTTCTCCTATTTATGCTTCACCAAATCCAGAAAAATTTTTATCTTGGGATCTTCATGGAAATTATCAGGTTTGTCTAGTCTTCTAATGGGAAAATTTACTTTTCGATCGCATTTTGTTTGTCAAAATACACATTATCTGAGATTGTAACCACAGGGATTACTCCTACGAAGCTATTCCCCATTGAAACCGTATAACCTAAATTCGTGGTCTTTTTCATTCATTTTGACGAGTTGTGGTGTGAGCGCTCCCCGATTTCTATCCTCGGAATTGTTACAATGTGCGGATATTGATTCAGAAGTCGAGGATCACCTTACCTAGCCCTCATAACTAATGAAAAGAACTACTAAAATTTCATTGTGTTGGTGTTCTGATAAGTAAAAAATTGTAGTGGGAGCGTCTCGCTCCCTACTGTATTGTAATAGGAGCGTTTCGCTCCCTACTGTATTGTAATGGGAGCGTCTCGCTCCCTACTGTAAGGAGGCTGCTGGCTAAACCCGAGGGGATTCTTGGTTCATCCAGCCGACTTATTTATACTTGTTTCCAAGTCTAAACAGACAATTCTTGTGGGATAGGCATCACTGCCCGTCCAAATGTTTAATTTAGGTGCGCTTTAGCTTATCCTCAATCTCGTTCTGCGACTACCGCATAAAATGGGTCTCCCCCTCCCATACCCAATAACTGTAAGAAGTTAGGTACAGAAGACTGGCGAGCAATAATTTCTGGTTTGCTAAATCCTGCTACAGATTCAAAATAGCCTTTAACTAATTGAACTCTAGTATTTTCCGAACCATCCCGCCATACTTGGATGGCTTTTTGATAAAACATCCGATTGGAAAAACTAACAATCGCCACTCCACCAGGCTTAAGGATACGGTAAATTTCTGCAAATATTGCCTCTGGATACTGTAAATATTGTACCGAAACACAATTGAGGACAGCATCAAATTCCCCATCAGGTAAAGATAATTTGGGGTTAGCATTCAGGTTTTGGACAAAATAGCCATCTAATCGGGGATTGCGTGCTAATTCTGCTTGATTTAGTCCATGTCCTTCCACATGAGCAAACTCTATATCTTCTGGTAGATGAGATACCCAACTACTCATCATGTCCAAAATGCGCGTGTTTGCTTGTAAGCGTAAGCGGTATAAATTTGTTAGCTGTTGAATAAATCCCTCATCTACATGGGTAACAAAGCGAGGATAATCATAAAACAATTTGTCGTCGGTATCATCTAGTTTGGTGCGTTGATTTGGCTTTAGCAGCATAAAACCCCAGTGAAGAAAAGTTTTATAATTCCTTACATTTAAGCAACTTTGGGGGTTAAATTCCCCTTTTTCTACAAGCAGTGCGTTTTACATCGGGGTCAAATCCCCGTTGTAAAACGTAATTCTACATTCTAAATTCTTTTAAATTGACTCAACTAAAGTACTCGTAACAGACTGGGAATGCTGTGTATTGGCTCCAAACTGCGTATTTCCGCCAATGCTTGCCTAAAATCCCCTTCCCGCACATTGTGGGTAACAACTACAATCTCTGCTAGTTCTCCCTGAAATCCAGTTTGCACCACCGATTCCAAACTTACCCCATGTTTACCAAAACAAGTACCTAATTTCCCAATTACACTCGGTTGATCTTTGGTAAGAAAACGAGCGTAAAATCTGGTGACAAGTTCTTCTACGGGTGCTATTTGACTGTACTCATGATGCCTACAAATTAACAGAGGATTGGCGTTTTCGGTACTAAGTTTCAGCTCTGCTACTAAATTGAGAATATCTGAACATACGGCACTGGCAGTTGGTCCCGCACCTGCACCGGGACCAAAGAACATTACCTGTCCAATGGGTTCTCCTTCCACAAGAATGGCATTATAAACGCCGTTAATACTGGCTAAGGGATGGTCTGTGGGTACTAAGGTTGGATGTACCCTCACTGATAATGGAGCAGATAAATTGTCTTGGTGAGCGATCGCTAGTAATTTTATGACAAAACCTAATTTATCAGCATAGGCAATATCTGTCTTGCTAACTTCACGAATCCCCTCACAATAAACATTTTCACGTTTAATTCGCCCATCAAAAGCCAAGGAAGCAAGAATGGCAATTTTATCCCCAGCATCTAAACCATCCACATCAGCAGTGGGATCGGCTTCCGCATAACCCAAACGTTGGGCATCAGCTAAAACATCATCAAAGTTACCACCTTCTGAGCGCATCCGTGTCAAAATGTAGTTGGTTGTACCATTAATGATGCCAGTTACCGTATGAATACGGTTGACGCTCAAAGACTGTTTCAAAGGACGAACCACCGGAATTCCACCGCCAACGGCAGCTTCCAGCATCACATATACACCTGCTTGGTTGGCGGCGGTGAAAATCTCATCCCCAAACCGGGAAATTACAGCTTTATTTGCAGTTACCACGTGTTTGCCACATTGAATAGCCTGGAGAATTAGCGATCGCGCAGGCTCCAATCCTCCCATTAATTCCACCACAATATCTACCTGAGGATCGGTGACAATGGATTCTAGATCGGTTGTTATAACACTATCTGGTAATGTAACTTGCCTGGGTTTATCTAAGGAGCGGATTCCCACCCGATATATCTCTATTTCTGACAGCAAGGGATGCCTTCCAGTGCCATCTGATAATAACTCCACTGTACCTGTACCAACAGTACCTAGTCCTAAGATTCCCAACTTAATGCCCACAAATCAAGCCCCAATTGATACCAACAACAACCAATAACAATTGTAGGGTGAGCAACGCCCACCCTACCAGGATTAGATTAATTTTTTTTACTAAGCCTAACTAAACTTGAGTCTTAGTATGTTTCCACATGCCAACGATGAGCTTTTTTGAGTTGCTTCTGATAATCACTCCAGTTTACACCTTCCTTAGCAGCAGCAGCACTTAAAGCTTCATCAATGCCACCTTCCATTCCTCGCAAACCACAAATGTAGGTGTGGGTTTTCTCATCTTTGATTAATTGCCACAACTCATCCGCATGTTCTGCCACCCTATCTTGAATATACATTCTGCCACCTTGGGGATTCTTTTGTTCCCGGCTAATGGCATAAGTAAGACGGAAGTTATCGGGATACTTTTGTTGAATTTCTTCCAACTCTTCCTTATACAAGATATTGGGAGTGGTTGGTACACCAAAAATTAACCAGGCAAAACCCTTAAACTGATATTCTGGATTGGCAGCTCGTTCTGCATCTTTAAACATCCGCCATAAATAAGTCCGCATGGGTGCAATTCCAGTTCCCGTACCCATCATAATTATCTTGGCATCGGGGTCATCGGGTAATAACATCTCCTTACCCACAGGACCAGTAATCTTAACATCTGCTCCTGGTTCTAGATGACACAAGTAGGTAGAGCAAACACCATACACTGTTTCACCACTTTCTGGGTGCTTGTATTCTAACTGACGCACGCACAGAGATACTGTCTTATCGTCAACATCATCACCATGACGGGTAGAAGCAATGGAGTAGAGTCTGAGTTTCTCTGGCTTACCGTTCTTATCTACTCCTGGTGGGATAATACCAATACTCTGCCCCTCTACATACTTTAAATCCCCGGCGGAAACGTCAAATTTAAGATGTTGAACAATACCAATTCCATTTTCACCAACTAACGGTTCATTAGAAATACATTTACCTATGTAAGGGTTGTTAGGACGGTAAATGTTGACAGGAACGTTAGCTTTTGCACCTTTCTTTGGTTGTGCTTGAGTCATGGTGTTGCCTTTTTTGTCACTCGTAGTACTGACAGGTGTGGCATTACCATCGCCTTTATTGTTTGCAAACCCAGCAGATGTGCTTGTACCATTAATTGCCTGTAGAGAACTCATGGGCTGGATACTAACAATAGTGCCACCCAGACGAGTAATACGTCGCATTTCTTGGTTCATGCGGTTGTAAGGCACTCTGATGAACACACTGCCACTTTTACGAATAGGGTAGTTGATTTGAGCAGTTTCTTCGCTCTGACGCAGACCCACCACTTCGTAGACGAAGACACGGCTACCTGATTCTGTGTTGGCAGCACCCTCAACGGCACCTTGATTGTACATTCCTTCTACCACTCCAAATTTACTTAACCTAATTCAAAAAATCCTTACCAACTATAAGCTTTAGTTTACCGAATTTAGGTAACACAAAGCTGAGTTACTTGGAAATAAGGAACTTTTTTTGCCACCAATACCTTGCTCAGTACACTCGCCAAAGATGTATAGGCATAGCAATACACACACCTGTTCACTTATTAAGTTACAGGATTAGTCTTTTGGAGAATGTTAATAGTGAGTCAATTTAGTTTTTTTATGCACTACTATCACCAAGTCAGACGTAGCTTTACTTCGCTCCTACCAACTAGTACCCTTTGAAGTTCTCCCCTAGAATTTATTCTAGGGAATTCTTGGTTCCGCGAAACTCCTTAAAAATAGAAGGATTTAGGCTCGCGCCTCATCGACTCCTTCACAAGATAGTCTTATCAATTGGTGAATATATCTAGCTATGGCAACTAGTCAAACGCGGGGCGTTTTTCCCCAGATATAAATTACTCCCTGCCCCGGAGGGAAAGGTAAACGTTGAAAAATACCAACAAGGCGTTATCTGTCGTTTATAGGCTAGCTAGTTATTTCCCCAGGAAAAGACCTTAAGTCCTGAGTTGGAACAGAGTTAGGGACTTTTATATCCTGTTTATGAATTAATCCATGACTAGGTGATATTGTTATCAATTATCCATAGCGAGGGAGACGTGATATTAGCAACTATAATTAAGTTTCACTTGATGTGAAACATATGTCAACCTCCCTATAGAGTTTATCTAGATGGGGCTATAAACTTATATCGAGGATAATTTCTATACCTCTTAATTTCCAACCTAGAAGTAACTGATTACCTGGATCTCAGGAGAGAAACTGATTGCAAGCTATATTGCCTAGTCTCAAATAAAACTGCACAAAATAAGATAGCATCATATCTTATTTTGAAGATAACTGGGATTTTCTCCTGAAAAACTCCATATCATTGAGGCAATATCTTGCGATCGCAAATATTACTTTGTCATTACCCTTCAACCTCAATGTGAATTGATTGCATAATGCCTTGTAATAGAATAACCCCTTCTGTTAAAATCCAATGTATCACTAGGATTAAATACTTAGCAGTAACAGACTAATTGTAGTAGTGATGAGTGGCAAATATTACCGAATGCTGACTCATGATTATTCTAATTGCTGGTGCTGGGTAGGGATAACGCAGGATAAACCAACGGGGTCAACCCTCTGGCTGCAAAACTGCTAGTTGAAAAAAATATTGATTGACAAGCAAACCCACGTCAACGAAAGGGGCTGTGGGGTAATGCGAGTCATGACTCATTTTTTTAGCATTTAAGAGGAGATATATGACAAATATGCCGGAAAGGGTTGTACTAATAGGAGTAGCCGGGGACTCAGGTTGTGGTAAATCTACATTTTTGCGTCGCCTGATAGACTTATTTGGCGAAGAGTTAATGACAGTTATCTGTTTAGATGATTATCACTCCTTAGATCGCAAACAGCGCAAAGAAACTGGAATTACTGCACTAGACCCCAGAGCTAACAATTTTGATTTGATGTACGAGCAAATCAAAATGCTCAAAAATGGTCAAGGAATTGATAAGCCAATCTATAACCACGAAACTGGTGCAATCGATCCGCCAGAACGGGTAGAACCAAATCATATTATTGTGGTTGAAGGGCTACATCCTTTATATGACGAGCGGGTGCGAGAATTACTAGACTTCAGCGTTTATTTAGACATTAGTGATGAAGTCAAAATCGCCTGGAAAATTCAACGGGATATGGCAGAAAGGGGTCACCGCTATGAAGATGTTCTAGCGGCAATCAACTCTCGCAAACCTGATTTTCAGAAGTATATAGAACCACAAAGAGAGTTTGCGGATGTGGTTCTCCAAGTACTACCCACCAACTTGATTAAAGACGATACCGAGCGCAAAGTCTTGCGGGTGCGGATGCTGCAACGGGAGGACAAAGAAGATTTTGAGCCAGTATATCTGTTTGACCAAGGCTCGACAATTCAGTGGACTCCTTGTGGACGGAAACTGACTTGCTCTTACCCTGGTATGCAAATGTACTATGGTTCCGATGTATACTATGGTCGCTACGTATCTGTACTAGAGGTTGATGGCCAGTTTGACAACCTGGAAGAGGTAATTTACATCGAAACCCATCTCAGCAATACATCTACCAAATATCAAGGTGAGATGACCCATTTATTGTTACAACACCGCGAGTATCCTGGTTCCAACAATGGAACTGGTCTATTCCAGGTTTTGACAGGCTTAAAGATGCGTTCTACCTATGAGCAGCTAACATCCCAAGAAGCGAAGTTAGCAGTCAAAGCATAAGATAACAATATTGGATTTCCAATCGTAATGGGGGGTACCTATTTATAAGTACCCTACTTTTTTACATAATTTGGCTTATGGGATTGTCAAACCTTTACCTTCCTAGCCCTTACCCTGCAGGAATATTTCCGGTGAAGAGGGCGGTTGCCCTAACGGCAGAGGGAATAGGAAACGGACAGGTGGACTCGTTGAATCAAGAATATCCTCGCCTTTAGGCAGGAGAGTGTAAATTAATAGGTAACTAAGGTTTGCTAACCTTTAAGTAATTAGTCTTAGTTTTGAACGCACCCCAACTAAACTAACGTTATAGTTGAGGACTCATTCGCCTCTACCAGAGACGTTGCCGGGTAAACTGGCATCCACAGCCAGCCGTAGAAACTTTAGTCTACTAGAACACCAGTAAAGCAAAAATCAATGTAATGATAATTGCTGTAAAAAAGGTCGTGCCTCCAGATCAAATATGAATCCGTACCTACATCTATAGCACTACAAGCCTACAAGCCCTTGCCAAGGCTGACTGCCGCCTAGACCTGATCTAAAACGAGTTTATAAATGGGAACTGCGCGGGCGATTCTGTTCAAATTCTATATCGAGTATATCCCCAAACTAGACTAAATTTAGCCACATTTCCCTAATTTTTTGCTTTTTTATTATAGGTCTGACTCCATTCAACATAGAAAACTCTTAGCAGATAATGTTCTCCAAATACATGTGCATATCATAAATTTAATTTTTTATCAAAATATTACCTATAAATTTAACAATTTTGATGAAAATTAAAAAAACAGTAACTGTTAGTTGTAAAAATATTGTATTGTTATGATTTGATTCCAAATGAAGATTGCTGAACTAGATGTAAAAATTTAGTCAGCTCAACATTTTTCGCCAGGAGGAATAAAATTTGTCTAATCGTTATCTCTTTACCTCCGAGTCAGTGACAGAAGGGCATCCAGATAAAGTCTGCGATCAAATTTCTGACACTATTCTCGATACCGTCTTAGCGCAAGACCCCACCAGCCGGGTGGCAGCCGAGGTTGTAGTTAACACTGGTTTGGTTTTAATTACTGGTGAAATTACCACTAAAGCGAATGTCAATTATATTGACATTGCCCGCCAGAAAATTGCTGAAATTGGCTATGTAGATGCCGATAATGGGTTTTCTGCCAACAGTGCTAGTATTCTCATAGCTTTAGACCAACAATCTCCTGATATTGCCCAAGGGGTAGATAGTGCCCACGAGACCCGCCAAGAGTCGAGCGATGAAATGTTCGATAAAATTGGTGCTGGCGACCAAGGCATTATGTTTGGCTTCGCCTGTGACGAAACACCAGAGATGATGCCTTTGCCCATTAGCCTTGCCCACCGCATTGCTCGTCGATTAGCAGCAGTTCGCAAAACTGGCGAGCTATCATACCTCCGTCCTGATGGTAAAACCCAGGTTTCTGTGGTTTATGAAGATGGACGACCTGTTGGTATTGATACCATCTTAATTTCTACCCAGCATACTGCTACCATTGGGGATATTAAGGATGATGCAGGAGTACAGGCAAAGATTAAAGAAGACTTATGGTCTCAGGTAGTTGAACCAGTATTTGGCGATCTGAAAATTAAGCCAGATTCTCAAACACGTTACTTTGTCAACCCCACTGGTAAGTTTGTAGTTGGTGGTCCCCAGGGCGATGCTGGTTTGACTGGTAGGAAGATTATTGTTGACACCTATGGTGGCTATTCCCGCCATGGAGGTGGTGCTTTCTCCGGAAAAGACCCCACAAAGGTAGACCGTTCTGCTGCTTATGCTTGCCGCTATGTAGCTAAGAATATTGTGGCAGCAGGTTTAGCTAAAAAGTGCGAAGTCCAACTGAGTTACGCCATTGGTGTTGCTAAACCAGTAAGTATTTTGGTGGAAACCTTTGGCACTGGTACAGTGGATGACAAAGTTCTCCTAGAATTAGTTCAAGAGAATTTTGAACTGCGCCCTGCTGGAATTATTCACACCTTTAACTTATGCAATCTACCCAATGAACGAGGCGGACGTTTTTATCAGGACGTTGCAGCTTACGGTCATTTTGGGCGGAATGATTTGGATTTGCCTTGGGAACTTACTGACAAGGCAGAAGTGTTGAAGTCCGCTGCTAGTAAAAAACAACCTACTGCAATCGCTTAGTAACAATCTAATGTAGCCATCATAGGCTGGGTAAATCCTTTTCTCCTCATCATTAAATTAAGTGATGGGGAGAAAGTCAGACTAAAGTGCCAACCAACACACCTTTGAAATTATCGGTGTCAAAAATTCTGGTCGTCCTTGCAGGTTTTCGCTATCATATGGATGAATCAGGCAAGTATTGTATTTATACTATGCGTCCTCAACCTTAAGGAGATCAAAAAAATCAAATAGTCAGCTTGAGTAAATATATTTTGGACAAAACCCAGAGTAATTGGGTATGTTGTCAGCACCCCGCTCTAAAGAGACGGAGCTTCAAGCCCCTATTTTTAGGTAGCTGACCAGCCTAAGTCTTAACGGACTACGTTATCAGCAAGTGCCAAAGTTCCTACCTTGGAATGCGTTGGTCGCCAGTTCCAAGCTCTAGAACCTGAGCGTTAAACAGCTTTACGAGGGGTAAGGCAGTGCGTTTGGGAAGTGCCGACTGAT
>JASJCJ010000008.1 GCA_030066045.1 Calothrix sp. MO_167.B12 | reverse complement strand
AAAACCTCTCTGGTAAACCTCTCTCCTAGTAAGAGAGAGTCTTTGAAACCCCCATTTTCTTGTAGGGAAGGGGGGATAGGGGGGTTAGGTTTGGGAGGTTTTAATGTTAATAAACATACTTTTCAAACATCCTCTAAGACCTTACATAAAGGAAGTTTTTTTGGCCGACCGCATGTATTTTGTTTCCGTCCCCTTGCGGGGAAAAGGTGGTCTAAGACGTTTTTAAAACTCCCTTCCGTACCACACAGGTACAAAAACGTTTCCGTCCCCTTGCGGGGAAAAAGTGGTCTAAGACCTGTGTAGAATCAGTAAACTTAATTCTGACGCAGGATAAGAGGTTTCCGTCCCCTTGCGGGGAAAAGGTGGTCTAAGACTAGAGCAGGCACAAAAATGTCTCAGTAATGGACAACAAAGGTTTCCGTCCCCTTGCGGGGAAAAGGTGGTCTAAGACTAATATTTTGGCTGTATGGACAACTTTGTTGTCCATTGTTTCCGTCCCCTTGCGGGGAAAAGGTGGTCTAAGACATAACCCGCAAGTCATTTATGAGCCCCAAGGGTGGTTAATGTTTCCGTCCCCTTGCGGGGAAAAGGTGGTCTAAGACTTCGAGAAGCGGCGACTGGGATGGCCGTCCACCACATGGAAAAGTTTCCGTCCCCTTGCGGGGAAAAGGTGGTCTAAGACATTGAGGTCATCAAAGAGACCGAAAATGGAGTTTTCTACAAATGTTTCCGTCCCCTTGCGGGGAAAAGGTGGTCTAAGACTTGGAAAAGCGGACATCCGCTTGCTATCTAAGGAGGAGATCGAAGTTTCCGTCCCCTTGCGGGGAAAAGGTGGTCTAAGACAGTTTTGCGATTGTAGCTTGCAATAAATTTACATGTAAAGTTTCCGTCCCCTTGCGGGGAAAAGGTGGTCTAAGACTTGCAACTGCAGCACCCGCTGCAGCTGTAGATGGATATTCAGAGTTTGGTTTCCGTCCCCTTGCGGGGAAAAGGTGGTCTAAGACAACAGAGCCCAAGAAGCTCATGGGCTCATACGCGAGTATGACCGTTTCCGTCCCCTTGCGGGGAAAAGGTGGTCTAAGACTCTCGGATAATGTCTGAGATTCTCTCTAGCAGGGAAATGACGTTTCCGTCCCCTTGCGGGGAAAAGGTGGTCTAAGACAGTTTTCAGAACAGAAAACACCATTTCAATCTACAGCGTTTCCGTCCCCTTGCGGGGAAAAGGTGGTCTAAGACTCAATTTGTCAACTTCGATAAGTTTGTCTTCTATCGCGTTTCCGTCCCCTTGCGGGGAAAAGGTGGTCTAAGACCCTACCCATTGGAAACTATTGCTGTAGTAACTTTTCAAGGTGCAGTTGCGCCAATCTACAGAAGCAGTGATGTAATTTAGAGATTCAGTACACATTCGTAAAAATAGATGGCACTAAAAAACATTATATAACCTTATATTATCGAAAAACAGTCACGAGTCAAGGGAAAAAACAATCTTTTTCTTTAATTAACAAAGATTTACTCGTCCATTATTCATCCTCCTCTCTGCGACATTTTTAGACTATTATTTACAATAAGTTACAATCGCCACAACACAGGTGTGAAAGCACTTTCAGCCCTCACATCCACCAAAATTACCCAACACAACTTGTTACAAAATTAAATAATTTGGAGGTTCGTAGGGTTTAGCACTTGGGGCATAATGCACGCGCTCTTGGGGCAAGGGAATTGTAGCAAAGTACGAGGAGATGGTAAGCGATCGCTATTTGTCTTTGGATGCATAAAACTTTCCTCGCTCGAATGGCGGTATTGGGCGATCGCTTACCAGTTGGTAATCAGAAATATACGTAGGGTGTGTTGTCGCGTTCGCTTTTAGCGTTCCCGCAGGGTAGCGTAACGCACCATTATATAAGGGTTCCTGTGCATTAGACTAGCGTCATAACACACCCTACAGATACCTAATTGTTTTCAATATTCAAACCGGATTCGTAACAATCAGTATTATTTATTTTCTTGCCCAGACTTGTGTTACACGAGCAAAGCCAAAGATTGTGGTTTCGTCCAAAGCCAGTTCTTTTAATTGAGTAGCTGTTTGGTCAATTTCGGATGGCGTTGTCACTCCAGCTTCAATTAGAGCCTTTCTTGCCTCCATCAGTGACAAATCTACAAGACGCTTATTCTCTCCACGTACTATAACAGGCTGCACAAAAGACATTTGAGTCGTGGTAAACCCAGCAGAGTGGAAAAGCTGATAGAGTATGGTTCCCATACAAAAGTTGTGACCTCTTTCTTTTGACAGGGCAATTAGCATTTCATAACAACGGTCATGGGCAGAAGAAGATGGTTCACAAAAAGCCGTGCTAAAATCTGCTTCTTCACACACAAGCAATCCACCGGGCTTGAGGAGTTCACGCATTTCTCGAAGCGCATCGCCAGGGCGATTGAGATGCATCAACAAAAAGCGGCAGTAAACTAAATCAAAAGATTCTTTAGGTAATCCCGTATCATAGGCACTGCCACAGGTAAATGTTACATTGCTTCTGTTGAGAACTGTTGCTTGGGAGCGGGCTACATCTAGCTGTGCCGAGCTCACATCTACACCACACACTGAACCACTAAGCCCAACTTTAGATGCCATCAAAAAAGAGACATTCCCTGTACCGCAGCCAATATCGGCTACACGCATTCCCTGTGATAGTCCTGCCCTTAAGAGTAAAAACTCGGTAGTAGGTTGGTGGATTGAATTGAGAATTTGTAAGCGATATGCGCCTGATTCCCCGGTGGCGAGTGTGTATCCCTTATCTTGCCTCATTTATCCTCCATACCGTCAATGACCAGGTAATTATTATCATCCGAAATATTCACCAATTCATGGTAGAGTTTACAGCAAATATCTGCAACAAAGTTTTGAAAACACTGTTGTTTTAGAATCACTAGTTGATTTATCACTTGCAAAGTGGTTGTTAAGGATTTAATTTCATAACTATTAGCTAAATATAAAAACCACACCGTTTTACCAGTGTGGTGATATGCATAGAAATTTTGAATGGGAGATTTAAATTAATTAATGACCATTGCTTGTTGTAGTGAACTACAAAGTCTAATAGGACTTACGCAACTGGCATATTTTTTCTGTAGGGGAGGCAAAATGCGGTGTAGATTTTCTGCCCGCATTATTGCCGTTGCGTGACGTTGCGAGAATATTTTAACCTAGCAATCAGACGTGTAACATCACGCACCAATTACCGATTGTGACAATTGCGTAAGTCCTGTCTAAACACAGCATTCCGGACTGCACTCAAAAATTATTTTCCTTTTCTAGGTTCTGCCATGGGGAGTGTCAACATTAGATAATCAGGTCGCTACATCGCTCGCCTGATTATACTCCCAACGGCTAAAAACTTAACTTTTCGTAGGTTGGGTTGAACGAAGTGAAACCCAACAGCAAGTAGGTTTTTGTTGGGTTACTCTGCGAGAAGCCCCTTCGGGTCTACGTTCCTCAACCCAACCTACAATCATTAATCCGTTTAGAGTATAGTTCCTTCTATGGATCTACAACAGTAAGGCGACCACTTTTAGTTACATGGTATGTGATTTTCACATGACTGTATCCACGGTCATAAGTTGGTTCTCGCTTGATCCCGCTAACTACCATTACCCAACCAAAAGTCTTGGGTGTTACTTCAACTGTAGCGCGGCAATCTTGTTGTATTCTTCTTGGTCTTCTTCTTGGTCTTGTAGGGTCTCTTCTATCGTAATAAAAGTCGCGACAACGCCACCGTTTTCTCGACACACCATAATGTTTAGATGCATGTCCGCGCACCATTTTTATTGCTTCTGGTAAAGTTATTTCCGAGGTAGAGGTAGGAGGTGCAACAGTTTCAGCTGTTGCACGATTGCTAAAACTCAATTCTCCTATACCTGACACTAAGCTTGTCAATATTAGAATAGGGAGAATACTACGTACAGAATATTTGAGTGTAGATTTCATTTCATTTCATCATTTTTGTGTGATGTTAAGGACACATTAAACTACAACTTACAGATGTCCTATTCCGTAACCAATCTTTTCCCTTCACTACTCAATTACTTCTAACCCAGTACCTCTGACTACTTGTTTTGCCAATGATTTGGGTTGGTTTTCCTTTATCTATTACCTACCCAAACTGTTGCCCCCACCGCTTCCAGTTCCCCTTGTTAAAAGGTGATAAGCCTGCGGCATAGCTGAATCCTAGCCCTTGAGCGGGCGGCTACGCCAACGGATATGCTGTGCGTTTCTTGAATGCCCGGAGGGCTGTATGCGTACCGCCACTTGAGTATCAAACTCAATTCAAGTTCCAGCCTAGCTTCCCTCTTCCACGGCATATCCCACCAAAACTCAGTATTTACAGCAGTTTTTAACCCATGCTTGTAATCAAGCAATAGATTATTTCCCAGATAAGAGCGATCGCTCACACTTGATCATTAAATTTATCAGAATATCCTCCATGTGACAAATTTTATTTTGTCCTTGTTTTTTCACTGAAATTGAACGTCAGAATCAGTCTTTATTAGTGCTTATTTATAGACAGTTAATATAGTGTCTTTTTTTGTCAGTTAAAATACGAAAACTAGATGCTTTGCATGGAAGACATTTATAGAAAAAGACACATCAAATCATAGGGTCAAATATTATGAATATCAAAGCCATTGCCTTAGTATCTATTCTCGGTTTAGGAACACCTGCAATTACAGATATTGCTCTAAATCCATTAACTGCATCGGCAATGCCTACAGATTTTAATCGCCCAAAAGGAGCTTTCATGGATGCAAGTCAGCAATGGGTTGTTTGGCTGAAATTAGACGAATTTGGTGCTTATACATATCAGGCTCAGAATAGAAAAAATGGTTCTTCTCTTGAATTGAAAAATCCTACAATCTCAGGGAACAAACAACGTTATACTTATACCTTCAAAAATGGTAATCACGAATACATCATTGCCCACCAACCAAAAGATCCAAGCTTTATCCGCCTCACAGTTGTCAATCCACAAGGACTTACAATCTTAAATCGCCTCATGGAAAGAGTAGGAGATGATTGGGATGTCTAGAAATAAGTAATGTTAACGTGAGTTCGACGAAATTTTGATGCTAAAACCCTTATAAATCAAGGATTTGTACAATTCAAGTGAGGAGTCACTTCCCAAATAGTTGAGAATAAACTCAACAATTAACCTAAACTTAGTAAATCAGTGTGAGTTCGACAGAGTTCAGGTAAATTTTAACTCCGAACTCCGAACTCCGAACTCCGAACTCACGTTAATGTTAGATAAATTAACCTCAGTTTGGGTAATCCCGGTTTATTTAACCTTGAATGACCCAAACGACACAAACACGTTGACATATCCCAGAATCAAGCAACCGTATAATGAGGGTTTCAGCTGATCCCGAACTCAGGTTAAATTATGAATTATACCAATTTGAAAAAAGAATGCGACAGATGGGTAGGGGTTTAGCACTGCTAAACCCCTACGAGTAATTTAATTTATGTGTCGCAAACATTATTTGAATTGGTATTAATTGATCACTACAGATCTTCCATCAAAAAAGAGTTCCCAATTTGTATCTGGGAACTCTAAAATTCAACTAGGAAATTTACTCAAAACTATCGGGTTCATAGTCATCCGAATTAGTAAGATCCGCTACTTCATCAGCAATAAACTCATCATCTAAAATAGATGGCTCCGTGCGTCTGCTCAGAAACCCAGAATCCCCCATATTAGGGGAATCTAAATGATAACTGCGAGCGGTGCGGTCATCAAGAACCATATCCAACGGATCGTCCACTTCATCCAAAACCCCATTGGTCAAGTCTGTGGCATAATCATCAATGGGACTGGGTTCCTCATAAGCATTAAAGCCAGTACCAGCGGGAATCAAACGTCCAATAATCACGTTTTCTTTTAAGCCCCGCAACCAGTCAGATTTACCTTCAATGGCCGCCTCAGTTAATACCCTAGTGGTTTCCTGGAAAGAAGCAGCAGAAATAAAGCTATCAGTATTCAAAGATGCCTTGGTAATACCCAAAAGTACGGGGGTATACTGTGCCCTTGCACCACCAGTAATTGCCATTGCTTCATTGACTTGCTCCACTTGGCGCAGTTCGATTAATTCTCCCGGCAACATAGTAGTGTCACCACCATCATCAATCCGCACCTTCGCAGTCATCTGCCGCACAATCACCTCAATGTGTTTGTCAGCAATATCAATCCCTTGAGACTGGTACACAGACTGCACCTCATTCACCAAGAAAGTTTGTACCTTTTGCAGGGCATGATTAGCACAAGCATAAACCCCATCCTCAGAACCCAGATTAAAGAAAGTCTCTAAAATCTCATGGGGATTAGAAGGACCATCGGTAATCGGTTGCCCCGCACTCACCATGTCCCCATCTGGGATAATTAAGTTTTGTCCCGGGCCTAGGGGATAATCCGTAACCACCCCACTGGATTCTGCTATCTTTAGAGCGATCGCTTCATCCCCATCACTATACACTACTTTCAACTCCCCAGCCCGTTTTGCCAGGATACAAGCTTCTTTGGGCTTACGAGCTTCTAGTAGTTCTTCAATTCTGGGTAATCCTTGAATGATATCCCCGGTTTTAGCCCGTTCAAATACTAATAGTACTAAGTTATCACCCCGTTGTACTAAATCCCCGTCTTCTATTTGCAACACAGCACCAGGACTGACACGGTAAGGACGACCACTACGAATGGTAACGGTATAGTTTTGAGTAGCTAAGGCAGAATCATCACCACTAGCACCAGCAGCAGATGTTTTCACATCTATTACTTGTCCAGATTCCCTCGTAAATTGACCCCCTGCAATTTCTATACCCTCAACCATCAAGTCACCAGCTTTCACCTGGGGCTTAGTTTTGGTCTCAATGTCTACCATATCTTGCTGCCGCAACACTAGGCAGCGGCGAACTGGCTCCGCTCCTTTTTTTAAGCTGCGGACAATACCCCCCTCTTTACAGAGAATTTGAGTCCTTGCCACCACTCCATCGGGGAGAATAGTATCCCCTTCCTTAACTTCCAGATTAGTATGGGTACTACCTTGAGTGGCATCCGCAGCAATGTCCCGACGCACAATCAAGGATTCCAAAATCACCATTTGTAGGCGTTGAATTTCTGGATTTTCTTCATCCACGGTCAATTCAATGTCAGCTGCCAGGGGAGAAGCACTATGCTCTTGTTCGGCTTCAGTTTCAATGTCTAATACCAGTTGGGTACGGAGTAACTCCACTCCTTCCACAGACTTGACTCGCTCAGAATCTTTGTATGGTAAGCGTTGTACCGCCCGCAATTCAATGGAGCGCCCAGTTTGCTGACTAACTGAGGTGGTGGATGGCACATCTGGTTGGTTGGGTACGGGGAACTCAACCACTGGACGGCTTAATATTGCTGGTCCCTCTGGAGATTCTACATACTGGATGTAGCGCAATTCCGTGAAGGTTTGTCCCAAAAACTCTTCCCCAGGTTGAATAAAGGTATCATCTTTACCCATCACTGCCTCTGGATCATCTACCATCAGCAGTTCCCCAGGCTTCACCACCACTTCCCGTAAAATATCATTTTTCTGGGTAACTTCCACCACACCATTAGTTTGGCAGAAGATATCTTTGACAATCTCGGTGCTAGCTTCGATGTATTGACCATCTTCTACTAGCAGTAGGGAAATATCTTTATTCACCTCATGGGTTTCTTCGGGTATCCACAGCAGAGTACCGCCCTGAACCACTTCATAACCCTGTTTCGCCTTACCTTTTTTCTGAACCTCTACCCCGGCATACTTGATTAATCCCCCGGTGTTGGTGCGGTAATGGTCATCAATTAATTCCGCCACCACTTGCCCATTTTGAACTTTTGTTCCTGGGGTGGCTCTAAGGTTAAACTGTTGATTATTACCTGTGGTAACTAAGTAATTATTACGACCTTGGTGGCTTTGAACCGTTACCGTTGCTTGGTCTAAAACCACAGAGGCGGTAATAATTTCAATTTCTCTGGTACTTTTACCGGGAACTGATTCTGGCAACCTGACTACACCACCATGAACAGTAGTCAGCTTGGTTTCTGCTAATACCCCATTGGTATCAATTTTTTCATTATTTTTAACCACTAATTCCGCACCTGGGGGCAAATTATAAACCTCCCCAGATAGGACCCAAATCAAACCCCCTTTAGCTGCGGTAGTAGTAGTATTACCTTGGCGGTCAGTTTTTTGTTCCGGGACAACATCAGCAAACTTCACCTCTCCAGCCAAGTCAGAAGCTACATCTTTGACAGCTTTTTCTGTATTCACCCTAGTGGTACGTCCCCCTAAAGCCACCTCCGCCAGTAGCTGTCCTTTCTGGACTTGTTTGCCATTGCCAATGTAAAGAGTAGAACCTTGGGTAACAGGAATCTCCTTATTATGTTTACTATTACCCGTTGCCGCCTCCAAACTCATGGAACCATTGACTTCTACATACAGAGCATCTTCACCGTGGCGGGTGCGGAATGCCCTAGTCTTCAACTTGCTAGGGATACGAATAGTACCATCAATTTCCGCCCGTACTTGTTTCGCCACCTCACCAGTGAACACACCCCCGGTGTGGAATGTACGCATAGTCAACTGGGTACCTGGTTCGCCAATACTCTGGGCAGCAATAATTCCTACTGCTTCACCCAAGTCCACCATTTTCGCGTGTGCCAAACTCCAACCGTAGCAATGTTGACAAACCGAACGAGCCGCCTCACAAGTCAAAGGCGATCGCACCATTACTTCCTGGACACCCGCCTTCTCAATGGTCGCTGCCAGGTCTTCGTCCATGGGTGTATTTCGCTCTGCGATCACTTCACTGGTGGTAGGATGGATTACATCTCTTGCCAACACCCTACCCATGAGACGGGTAGCCAGGGGAATTAAAGTCTTATTACCTTCCTTCATGGCTGTGATGGGAATTCCTTCGGTGGTACCGCAGTCAATTTCCCGAATAATCACATCCTGGGATACATCCACCAGTCGGCGAGTCAGGTAACCAGAATCTGCCGTCCGCAGAGCAGTATCCACCAATCCTTTTCTTGCACCGTAAGCAGAAATCATATATTCCGTCACCGTCAACCCTTCCCGGAAGTTAGTTTTGATCGGTAGGTCAATAATTTCCCCTTGGGGATCTGCCATCAATCCCCGCATTCCCACCAACTGCCTTACCTGGGAAATATTACCCCGCGCACCAGAGAATGCCATCATATAAACGGAGTTGAGGGGATTGGTTTGTTTGAAGTGTTTTACCACCTCATCTTTCAGGGCTTCACTAGTACCATTCCAGGTGTCAATTACCTTTTGGAAACGTTCAACTTCCGTAATTTCACCCCGTTGATAGCGTTCCTCCGTGGAACGAATTTCCGCCTCTGCCTCATCCAAAAGCGATCGCTTGGAGGGGGGCACCATCAAATCATCCACACTAATGGAAACCCCGGCTCTGGTGGCGTAGCGGAACCCTAAATCCTTTAATTTGTCCGCCATGACAGCAGTTCGCGCCGTACCATAGTTGTTAAATGACCAAGAAATTAACTTTCTCAGTTGACCTTTATCAACAACCCGATTCCGAAAAACCATCTTTTCATTAGTCATGAGTCGTTATCAGTTATCAGTGATCAGTTATCAGTTAGCTACCTGTGGGAGAGGTTGTGGGGTTTGGAGTATGGTGAGTTTTGAACTCCCAACTCCCAACTCCCAACTCCTATTCATTAACTTGCGATCGCCTCTTGAATCGCGTTATTGTAAATAACGCGACCAGGAGTTGTGTTTATATACTGAGAAATTAAATTTCCTTGGGCATCTTCCCTCACCCGGCGAGATTTATAGATAACGGTACGGGTACCATCATCATGCTTCACTTCTTCCTGGGGTTCGTTGTCAGGTTCCCCACTGTCCACTTCTCCGTCATAACGGACCCAGATGTAAGCGTGTAAATCCAAGATGTCCTGTTCATAGGCCATAATCACATCATCTAAAGACGCAAAATATCCCCCCGCTCCCTTAGTCGCATCTGGGTTTTCTGCGGTTAAATAATATGCCCCTAGTACCATATCTTGGCTGGGTGTAACAATGGGCTTACCAGTAGCCGGAGACAGAATATTATTAGATGCCAGCATCAACAACCGGGCTTCTGATTGAGACTCCAAGGACAATGGTACGTGAACCGCCATTTGGTCTCCATCAAAGTCAGCATTAAATGCCGGACATACCAAAGGATGCAATTGAATTGCCCGTCCTTCTACCAAAATTGGTTCAAACGCCTGAATACCTAAACGGTGTAGGGTTGGTGCCCGGTTGAGCATTACCGGGTGTCCCTCAATCACCTCTTCTAGGACATCCCAAACACTGGGGTCAGAGCGAGATATCAATTTCTTCGCAGCCTTGATATTATTCACCATCCCACTGCGAATCAAGCGATTAATCACAAAAGGCTGGAATAACTCAATCGCCATTTCCCTGGGCAAACCGCACTGGTGAATACTTAACTTCGGTCCCACCACAATTACAGAACGACCAGAATAATCCACCCGTTTACCCAACAAATTCTGCCGGAAACGTCCCTGCTTACCCTCAATAATGTCAGACAAAGACTTTAAAGGACGATTATTCGCCCCTACCACAGTACGTCCCCGTCGGCCATTATCAATCAAAGCATCCACTGCTTCTTGCAGCATCCGCTTCTCATTCCGCACAATAATTTCCGGAGCGAGAATTTCCTGCAACCTTGCCAAACGGTTATTACGGTTAATTACCCGGCGATACAAATCATTCAAATCACTAGTGGCAAACCGTCCCCCATCCAACTGCACCATAGGACGTAAATCAGGAGGAATCACAGGAATCACTGCCATTACCATCCACTCCGGCTGGGAACCCGTAGCAATAAAATTGTCAATTACCCGCAAACGCTTAATTAACTTTGCCCGCTTTTGACCCTTAGCCGAAGTAATATTTTCTCGCAAACTTTCAGCTTCCTGCTCCAATTCAATATCAGCCAGCAGGCGCAATAAAGCTTCCGCTCCAATACCTACCTCTACTCCCACCAGCTCAGAATCTTCACTATAAATTTGGTCCTCAATCTCCAGCCATTGATCTTCACTCAACAACTGTTTATAAGTCAGAGTTTCCGCATTCCCCGGGCTGAGAACCACATAGGAATTAAAATAGACAATCTGCTCCACATCCCGTAGAGGCATATCCAGCAGAATAGCAATATAACTGGGAATACCCTTGAGATACCACACATGAGCCACTGGTGCAGCCAACTTAATGTAACCCATGCGGTGACGACGCACCCGCGACTCCGTCACCTCCACCCCACAACGTTCGCAAACAATACCTCGGTGGCGCACTCTCTTGTACTTACCACAGTGACATTCCCAATCCTTCGCCGGACCAAAAATCCGCTCACAGAACAAACCATCCATCTCCGGCTTTAAAGTCCGGTAGTTAATAGTTTCTGGCTTCGTTACCTCACCCACCACCTGACCATTGGGCAAAGTTCGCTCTCCCCATTGCCGAATCCGCTCTGGTGATGCCAAGCCAATTTTCACATAGTCAAACTGATTATTTTGAGCGTGTCTCATAGAATCGATGGAATATGAAATTATCAAGTATGTAGAAGATTTGGTGGGAGAGATCCCCAACTTCTATCCTCGAAATAGCTACAAAGAGCGGTTATTGATTTAGAAGTCGGGGATCTGTTAGTTACCTAGCCCTCAAAACTAATGAAAAGTACTACTAGTGTTCCGCCACATTAGTTCTGAGGGGTAGAAGAAAAAACCACAAAGGCGCGAAGAGCGCGAAGAAATAGGAGGAGAGGATAAATTTGGAACCTGGTTTACCCATCAGAATTAAGTTGGTGAAGTACTAGTGCTCTGTCCCATTAATTTTGATAGTTTATTGTAGTGTGGGCATCTTGCCCGCTTACTTCTTACAGCAGGGAGCGAGACGCTCCCACTACATTTTTTTACCCCGCAGAATTAATGTGGTGGAGTACTAGTACTTCACCAATTTAGTTATGAGGGGTAGAGGAAAAAACCGCATTAGACACAAAGTGGCTTCGGTGCAGGGTAGGCGCGAAGAGCACGTTCTACGAAGTCGTTCCCGAAGGGTAGGAAGAGAAGGAGAGGATAAGTATAGAATTTGGTGTACCCAGCAAAGTTGGTGTGGTGGAGTAATAGTGTTCTGCCACATCAGTTCTGAGGGGTAGAGGAAGGAAATACTCCATGTGCAGAGAACATAGAGAGAGAGAAGGAGAGGAGAAGTCTAGAATTTGGTTTACCCAGCAAAGTTGGTGTGGTGGACTTAGTGGTCTATCGCACTAATTTTGCTGGGTTGCTGTAGTGCCAGCCAGAAAGTCCATTTACCTACAGCAGGAAGCGAGACGCTCCCACTAAAATTGTTTACTTATTCAGAACTAATACAATGAACCACCAGATTCCCGTAATAGCCTCCTGATTTACGACGATGGCGACTCCTCCTCCAGGGACTCCCGGGATAAGGATTCATAGGTAGGACGGGAAGGAGTGCGACGGGAACTATTGTCCGCCATCAAATCCACCTCCACATCCAAAGAACTACCATCTGTTTGGGTTTCCACCTTATGCACAGCAATATCCAAACCCAAAGACTGCAACTCCCGCATCAACACCTTAAAAGACTCCGGCGTACCAGGCCGAGGAATCGCCTTCCCTTTAACAATCGCATTTAACGCCTCATTCCGTCCCTGCATATCATCAGACTTCACAGTTAACAACTCCTGCAAAGTATAGGCGGCTCCAAACGCTTCCAAAGCCCATACCTCCATTTCCCCAAATCGCTGTCCCCCCTGTTGTGCCTTCCCACCAAGGGGTTGCTGAGTTACCAAAGAATATGGACCCGTAGACCGAGCATGAATCTTATCATCCACCAAATGCACCAGCTTCAACATATAAGCCACACCCACAGTTACCGGCTGGTCAAAAGGTTCCCCGGTACGTCCGTCATAGACCATAATTTTGCCCGGATTATCTGGATTAAACACCCAATTTCTACCAGTCTCGTCCCTGGCTTCTTGTAATTTGCCGTGGACAATGCGACGGGATGACTCTTCCCCATACATTTCATCAAAGGGGGTAATTTTAAACCGCACCCCTAAATTCTGACCTGCCCAACCCAATAAACATTCAAATACCTGCCCCACATTCATCCGGCTAGGTACACCCAAAGGATTAAGAACAATATCCACCGGCGAGCCATCGGGCAAATAAGGCATATCCTCAATGGGTAATATACGGGAAATAATCCCCTTATTCCCATGTCTTCCTGCCATTTTGTCGCCCACTTGGATCTTGCGCTTCTGTGCCACATATACCCGCACCACCATGTTGGCTCCTGGTGGTAATTCATCACCTTGTTCTCGGGTAAATACACGCACATCTACCACCCGACCTTTCTCACCATTGGGCACTCGCAAAGAATTATCCCGCACATCCCTGGCTTTTTCACCAAAGATTGCCCGCAATAACTTTTCTTCCGGTGGTTGGTCAGATTCACCCTTCGGTGTCACCTTACCTACCAAAATATCCCCGGCTTCTACCCAGGCACCAATGCGAATGATTCCCTGTTCATCCAAGTTACGCAAGGCATCTTCACCAACGTTGGGAATTTCCCTGGTAATCTCTTCCGGTCCTAATTTGGTTTGTCGCGCCTCAATTTCATATTTCTCAATGTGAATGGAGGTATAGATATCATCCTGCACCAATCGCTCGGAAATCAAAATTGCGTCTTCGTAGTTGTAGCCTTCCCAGGGCATATACGCCAACACAATATTTTGACCCAATGCCAGCTCCCCACCTTCGGTGGAAGAACCATCAGCCAAGACTTGCCCTGCCACAACGCGCTCGCCAATACGTACCAAGGGCTTTTGATTCAAACAAGTATCTTGGTTAGAACGCTGGTATTTGGAGAGAAAATATCTGATCTCCCCAGGATTATTTTCTTCTGTAGAATCTGGGTTTACTCTCGAACGCACCCGAATTTCCTTGGCATCTACGTAGGTTACATCCCCATCTGTACGGCTGACGATTACCATCCCTGAGTCCCTGGCTGCCTGGGCTTCCAATCCCGTACCCACTAAGGGACGTTCTGGCTTTAACAAAGGTACCGCCTGCCGTTGCATGTTCGATCCCATGAGAGCGCGGTTTGCGTCATCATGCTCTAGGAAGGGGATCATACTTGTAGCTACCGATACAATTTGTACAGGGGAAACAGCTACATAGTCTACTTGCTCTGGAGTTGTAGTTGACCAGTCCTGACGATAGCGCACGGGTACTTGGGGTCCAAGGATGTAACCATTTTCATCTAGCTGGGTGTCACCAGGAGCCACTCGCAAATCGTCTTCTTCATCGGCAGTCATATATTCTGCCGGTAAATCAAACCGCACCCGCCCATTTTCTACAGGTCTAAAGGGAGTTTCCAAAAAGCCATAGGCATTCACCTTGGCGTGGGTAGCTAAGGAACCAATCAAACCCGCATTTGGTCCTTCTGGGGTTTCAATGGGGCAAATCCTACCGTAGTGGGAGGGGTGAATATCTCTAACTGCAAAGCCAGCCCTTTCCCTGGTTAAACCGCCAGGTCCCAAGGCAGATAAACGGCGTTTGTGGGTTAATTCTGCCAGGGGATTGGTTTGATCCATGAACTGGGATAATTGGCTGGAGCCAAAGAATTCTTTGATGGCTGCCACCAGTGGTTTGGGGTTAACTAGGGAGGCTGGAGTTAATGCTTCAGCATCGGATACTGTCATCCGTTCCCTAATAATTCTTTCTAAGCGGTTTAAGCCCACCCTCACCTGATTTTGCAGCAGTTCACCCACACTCCTAACTCGACGATTACCCAGGTGATCAATGTCATCAATATTACCAATGTCGTATTCGAGGTTGATCAGGTAATCTACCGCAGCTAAAATATCTTGGGGGGTTAGTACCCTTACCGTATCCGGTACTTGCAGGCGTAGTTTTTTATTCAGTTTATAACGCCCTACTCTTCCTAAGTCATAGCGTTTGGGATCGAAAAAGCGGGAATCCAATAACTGTTGTCCACCCAATACCGTGGGAGGTTCACCGGGACGGAGCTTACGGTATAATTCCATCAAGGCTTCCTCTTCGGAAAATTGCCCTTCTTTTTCGATGGTCTTTTGAAAATATTCGGGATGGCGCAGGGCATCAAAGATTTCATTATCCGACAATCCTAATGCCTTTAATAACACCTGCGCTGATAATTTGCGGGTTTTATCAATCCGTACCCACACCAAATCATTACGGTCTGTTTCAAATTTGAGCCAAGCTCCCCGGTTAGGAATTAAACTAGCTGAGTAGGTACGTCTGCCGTTTTTATCAATCTCTGATTTGTAATAAACTCCTGGCGATCGCACAATCTGGTTGACAATTACTCGCTCGGCACCATTAATAATAAACGTGCCCCGCTCTGTCATCAAAGGCAAATCTCCAATAAATACTTCCTGCTCTTTAATTTCTCCCGTTTCTTTGTTAATCAAGCGGGTGGGAACATACATTTGTACTGCATAGGTACTATCTCTTCTTTTTGCCTCTTCGACATTATATTTTGGTTCTTTGAGCCTGTAATTCTCACCCAAAAAGTGCAACTCTAATTTACCTGTATAGTCTGTAATCGGACTAAAGGAGTTCAGCTCTTCTATCAGCCCTTCTTCCAAAAACCAGCGAAAACTAGCACGCTGAATTTCAATCAAGTCGGGCAACAAGAAGGTGGGTGTCATCAGAGTTTCGTTAGTCATGCCTCTACCTTTCTCAACCTTGTTAAACTTATTGGTGTGCGAGAATTTATCTTGACACCGCCTGCTAGATGCAGGTATTGATAAAAAACGGGTATATTCAACCCACGAAAGCGTTTCAGCTAATAGTTACTCACCCCTAGGCAGCGATGCTCCAAAGGAGCCGCCTAACGGGGATGTTCATTTGAGAGTCCCTACGTGATTCGCATTTCCATGAATGCACTTCGGTCTTTTGACTGTAAATAAATGGAGTTAGAGTCCCTGCTCTGTTGTTGTTCCTCACTTCCCCTCCCCAGAATGGGTTAATTTGGATCGCGCTAATTTGTAAATATATATTCCCAAATAGAATATTTAACCGTATTTATACTCATATAGTGGCTTTAGCACCAAAGAGATGATATCCTAAAATGTGTAAGTACATATCTCCTCAAACTACTGTTAGTGTATACCAATTGACATTTACTCTAGATAATCATCAGATGATTGAGTACTAGATGCTTGTATAACAAAGAGATTTACTATCTACGTAATATAGCCATTCATTGTTGAGAGTGTAGGATAATTAGTAAAATGTAACTATCTGTCTAATTATCTGTATCAACTTGTAGAGGTTTTGGGACGGACAAGTAAATATGCTCAATTCTCAAACTTGTATTTGACAATTACTTCCTTAACCATTATGGCGCAAGCAAAATTTTTTGAGGATATAATTTTACCATATTTTTCTTATCCTCAAATTTTGCTTTGTCACCCAGTGTGGTATTTCTAGGATGGGTGAAAATTTAGATTGTCAACCCAAACAATGCACAGGCATTTTTGGTAGTTTGAGATGCGATCGCCTCCAAAGTTTCTCCCCTTAAATTAGCTACTTTCTCTGCCACATAGTACACGTATGCTGGTTCGCTCCGTTTTTCCCCCCTTTTAGGAACAGGGGATAAAAAAGGACAGTCGGTTTCCACCAACAATCTTTCCGAACTCACCATCGCGGCTGATTGATGTATTTGTTTGGCATTTTTGAATGTAACCGTGCCACTGAAACTGATATAAAAACCCAGGTCTAGGAACCATTTGGTCTCTTCTGGCGTACCACCCCAACAATGCATAACACCTTTAATCTTTTCTCCCTTGGCTTCGCGCCATTTCTGTAATACCTGTTTCAATTCCATCGCCGCCTGACGACAATGAATAATCAAAGGTAAATTTAACTCAGCAGCGACCGCCAAATGGGATTCAAGTACCATTAACTGTTGTTGACGGTTATCTGCCTTATAAAAGTCCAAACCAGTTTCCCCTATAGCTACCACTTTCGGTTCGGAAAGTGCCAGAGATTTAATTTCCTCTGCCATCTGGTGATGCCATTTGCCTGAATCTAGAGGATGCAATCCCACAGCAAAACTGATTTCTGAGAAACGTTGGGCTATGGATTGAATTTGAGTAAATTCTGATGGCTCAACGCATGAATGTACTAAATGTACCACCCCTGCTTCTTGCCACCGCGATCGCACTGCCAATAAATCTGGCTCAAAAACATCAAAGTTAAGATGAACGTGGGTGTCGATCAGCTGCATTTTTTTTCGCTTACAAATATCACATAGCCAAACAAGTGTTAGACATTAGGGCGTGTTTTCAAAATCGCCGACACCCTGGAGGGGTGCGGCTTGTTGTACTAACTCCGCCTGCGCGGGCTGGGAAAAATCAAGTTTTTTGCCTGCGTAAACAAGATTGGAAGGTCTAGCCTCAGGCTTTATCTATACTCAAGCGGGGTTTAAAACCCCATCCCCTACGGATTGTTTGTTTTGTGTTGGGGTTTAAATCCCCATTACAAAACGTAATTACGAATTACGAATTACGAATTACGAATTGTTTAAATGGTGTTTTAGGGGGGGTTGGAAACAAGCCCTAGCCCTTAGGAAAAACTAATGTCCTGATGGGTATTCACCAGCAGCTACACAGCTTCTGCAACTTGCTTGAGCCTTTTTGCAAGTCTTGATTTTTTCCTTGCCCCATTATTGGGATGAAAAACACCACGCTTCACTGCCTTATCAATTTTGCTGTAAGTCGCGGACATGTGAGCAAGCACTTCTTGTTTCGATTCTGAGGTAGGATTAGCTGTATATTCCTCTACAGCAGCAAAATACTTCTTCATCAGCGTTCTTACCGCTGATTTATAGTTTTTATTACGCAATCGGTTACGTTCCGCGATTTGGGCACGTTTGAGAGCAGACTTTGAATTCGCCACAGTCGGTTCCAGTAAAGACTTTTAATTATGTATACACACTACTAGACTTACTAATATAGCATTGTTGTTGCCAATGTTAGGATTTCTCAAAAAAATCTCTTTCTCTGGTTCATTTGCTTACACAGATCTATTAGGATTTTCCTGAGGGGAACTATTCAATGAAGGGTTCTATATATTTAGATATTAGTATTAGGACTGATATTTAATTTTTGTTGGCGTAGCCTGGTACTTGATTTTTGTGGGTGTAGCCTGGGCGAGTGCTTAACAGCTAAGGGTACACTGTCTGTTAAGAGTTCCCTAAACCACACATTTATTTTACGTTGATGGAGTCTGCCCACAGGGCTGATCAAACCAGATTCCTATATGTTTAAATGATATTACTGACAAGGTTGTCAAATTTGCCAAAAATTTAAATAATTTCCTCATTACTTTATCAATTATATATTGAATAAAATAAATCTAGAGAATAAATTGTATATAAGCAGCAAACACACCATTTATAATCAACATCAAATAAACACAAAATAATAACGATCAGTTCTAGATTTAACTCACACAAAAGTCATCTTGTAAACCCAGTCCAGATTTGTCACTGAGACTAATATCAAGATAATACTAATACATATATTCTCCCCTAGTGGCTTGTCAATAAAATTTTACGTAGTTTTTAGTAAGTAATTTCTGGTTTTTTGAGTCCTAAAATTATGACTATGAACTGCTGAAACCTACATTGGTAGAATACTAGGGAGCATCCAGAATATTCCGAGCATATAGAATCATTTGACTGATTTTTCTCCAACTCGACTGGGTATTCTGAAACAAAAACCATCGGTTTTCAAAATAGACGTGGTTTGTTTTTAGCTCTGAACAATTATTTAACCTTTAAAAATGGCTATATCTGCACTGCAAAAATTTTTTATCCCACCTGTATTCGCTTCCTTGGCAGCTTTTTCTGCTATGACTGTCCCCCTCGGCTTACTTGGGGACAAACTGATTGAAATTAAACTAGAACAAGAACCTTTTTTCCACGGCAGACTAAGAGAAGGAGCAATTGGCTATGTTATAGGAGCTACGGTAATTAGTCTTGGTGCGGGAATTTCTGTGGCAGCTATGGGCGGTTGGCGTAATTCTGCTCGTAAATCCGTAAAATTTGAACAGCAGTTGTCTAATTTAGAAAAGCACTTGCAAGAAAAAGAAGAATTACTCAAAGAACTAAAATTATCAGAATCCCGCTTACAAATTTCTGGGCTGAGTGGTTTTCTGGATGATGAAGTACCATTTAATTCTGGTTTAAATCCTAAAGACACAGTTTCTCAGCCAGTGGAGGCAACAACTCCCGCTCAACTATATCAATCTCCTGTTACTCCCTCTTCTGTAGATGGTATATCTTCCATAAGCTCCCCTAACGCATTTAAGTCACCATCACAAGAATTTATCGGTTATACCCCGACAGCATCAAATACTGATCCAGCGGCAAAACATATTGAATTGGAAGAACTACAAAAACAATTCCAACAGATGATGTTACAGATGCAAGCAATGCAACATAACCTACAGCCACAGCCTCGAGTCAAACAGAACGAAGAGGAAACAGAAAAATTTAAGGTTTATTATGACACTCCTAATTTAACTGAAGTGCAGTTCCAGCGTAGCTAATTATGTGAGTGGGAGTTAGATTATTGGGTTTCATGAGGTGAGCGAAAAAACTGTGGGCAAATAAGAATTAATAAGTAACGCCTGATGTGAATTAAAAACCTCTCTTATCCAATAAGGGTTTTGAGACTTGCCCAACATCATGGTTTTGGAATTATCAACGTAATTACAATGGTTTCAGCACTTAATTCACATTAAACGTAAGTAATAAATATTTTGGCTCTCCCACCCATTTTTTCGTTCACCTGGTTTCACGAGCTTCAACCCAATTACCGAATAAGCGCGAAGCGTTTCCCAGTTGCGTTAACTTTTTGTAGCGAACCTCGAAGTCAGCGCAAGCTATCCCTTGACAATTAAGACAGTCGCTACATTTATTTTGCTAAGCCAGCGATATTATTTGTTGGCACATTTTTTATGGCTAATAACGGGACTTATTACTCTAGGGCGTGTTTTCAAACCCCTAAACCGGCAGTCGCTACAACAGGGGGAACCCCCGCAAAGCACTGCCTCGGCTACACAAGCATTAGACACAACCACAGCTTGGAGCAGAGTAGCCCACGATTAGGTGGGCTAAAACCTTGATTTTTCTTATTCCGCGCAGGCGGTGAGTCCAGTGCTGCGGGAGGGTTTCCCGAACCAGGCAACTGGCGTATAGCCCTAGCCTGCGGCAAGCCGCTGAGTCGCTTTCGCGACACGCTGCGCGGTAAGCGTTCGCGTCAGCGTGTCCGCTAGGACTCAGCTATGCCGTAGGCTTTACGCGTCTACGGGCATTCAAGAAAGGCGTAGTCTCTCCGGAGGAGATACCCGAAGGGACTTGGTACGTATAGCCGCAACCTTCTAAGGTGGACAGCAACTTTGAAAACACTCCCTAGTCTCTCATGGGAAAATTCCACAACCAAGTCATGAAAATAATTCCCTCACTCCTTCACTCCCTATTATTAAGCTAGGAGCCAATACGGAAACCCAACAAAGGTTTGATAATGTTGGGTTGCGTTCCTTAACTCAACTGTATTGCCTTAGATTTATCAGCGTAAAAATTCCGTAGCACTTAAACGAGCATTAGTCTGATTCGATTTAATTACCGGGATTAGATTGGCTCCAGAAGCCATAGTTTGGGGTTGGATTTGGTATCTATTACCCCAACCTCCATTGATATCTTCCCATCGCCGAGGAGGAGGTGTTGTTTTCCCGTCGGGTAAGGGTATTAATAGGGTCTGACTAGCTTGTACGTACTTTTCACCTTCATTAGTAAAACGAAGTAAAGGACCTTCTAATTCTTGGATTGTGGCTTGTTTAGTCACTGATGCTGATTCTTGTACACCTTGCACTCGACTGGAAGGATCGAAGATTGCGATAAATGTGACTCCACTGTCTGCAAGTAGTTGAGTATGCCCTTGATTGGCTTGCCAAACTTCTTGAAAGCTACCATCAGAGGCAACTTGTACCAGATTGAGTTGTGCTTCCCACTTTCCTTGTTTGACCTTTACATTTTGGCGAGCTAGGATCGATCTCTTTCTACCCTCCGGAGACTGTAAGGATTGATCCTGATCTATGGTATTTGGACGCAAATACCTGACTGCCGCGATTGTAATTTGACTGGATTCAGGTAAATTCGTACTACCAGAAATATTGTATACGTTGTTACTAGATACTGGCTGTACGGCTTGAATTTCTAGTTTGACATCTTGAGAATTATTTTTTACACAGCCAGAACTGCCTGCTAAGAGAATCAAAAAAATGATAGTTAAATAATTTTTCCATGAATTTTTAAGTAATTTCGACATTTTCAAAGGGTATAAAGAAAAAAACATGAGGAAAATACCTATTTAATTCAGCTTAAATCTATATAAACTATATTTTTACCTATTAATTCTAAAAATGGTGATATTCAACTAAATATTTATTTGTTTTTCATAACTTAATTGAGAATTTACCAGATTTGAAGATTAGTCGAATATACTTGATTTATTTGCTAAGGTTGCGACATAAAAGTAAACCCATACTTAAGTTAATTATTTAGAGAGGCTCATGAGCCACACAGTATCAGATTGTCATAAATTTACTCATCCATATAAGTTTCACAAGTTGTATTTGTGGCTTTGTGTTGCTTCACTTTCCTGTTTTTGGATAATGGCAACTGCCAAAGCAGCTTCTGCTCAAACAAGAACATCTGGCCAACCTGCTAATAGTTTTCGGATTGGCTTGGGTAGTATGTTACCCGTACCCAAATCACCCGCACCTAGCAGCAAAAAGAAACTTGATTGGCAACAAGTACCGCCACCACCGGGTGTAGAAGATGCAAATATTGCGGTGGCACCTGCAAACACTCCACTATCCAACGCTGGCAAGCAAATACCTGCTGCCGATTTTAACCAGCAAGAAAACTCTTTTATTCAGGAGCAATTAACTGGAAAAAAACAAAGACTAGCCACCGAACAACCCAGCAATAATCCCTTAATCGCTGCGGGGAACAATAATTCTGACTCGGGTTTAGGATTGTTTGGTCAGGCGAATAATCAACAGAATTCTGCTCCGGGAGTACCCACCTTTAATCAACTATTAAATTCCCCAGGACAAAGAAGAGTCAATAATCCAAGGAATACGGGGACACCTACTTTCAATCAAATGTTCAATGCTCAAGCACCTGGATTACCGCCCTTACCTGGTGCAAATCGAGTAAATACAGGTACAACTACGGGTACACCTACTTTTAATCAAATACTCAATAACCAAACAGCTCCAAATTCCTTTAACAATACCCAAGTCCAAGAGTTTGCAGCGCCCACATTCAATCAATCCCAAGTCGCACCACTACCACAATTGCCCAATAATAATGGTACGCAGTCCATAAATGGGAATTCTCCAACTGCGGTTCCAAACCCTAGGGTGCCAAAAGCAATTGATAGAAAAGGTTCCTTAATTTCTAGTAGCTCTTTGCGGGAACCTTATTTAAGGGTAGAGGGTGTGTATTTAACTCAAGGAGGTGATACCTCCGCACGGGCAAGACTTACAGGGGTATATCCTATTACTCCCCAAGTCTTATTTGGAGCAACGGTAGATGTTACCAGTGAAGATAACTCCTTTGATGATTCTCAGGGAGAAGGGATAAATATCAACGAACTATATTTTGCTACCTCCTTAACAGGACTACCTAATTTACGCTTTGTAGTTGGTCAGTTAGATTTAACATCTTATTTTGACCGCAACAGCTTTGCCAAAGATGGAGCCAGCCAATTTTTTAATCCTGTTTTTCAAACAAATCCGGCACTTTCATCTACAGGTATTGCGTCTCGTACTGGTCTTCTGGTTAACTGGAGTGTTACTGATAACATTGAAGCCAAAGGTGCAATATTTTCATCGTCGGATAAAATTAGTGACTTTTCCCTAGATGGATTTGCAGGAGAAATTGCTGTCCGTTACGGTAATGCGATTATTCGCGGTACTTATGCTTCCAATCGTGATTCTGGTAATAATGATAGTTTCCGGGAAAGTTTTAGTATTGCTCGGGGAGATAGTCAGTTTGGTACCTTAGAGGATGATCGAGAAGAAGCATATGGGATCAACGCTGAAGTGTTTATTCCCAACCTCAAATTAGGGCTTTTTGGACGTTATGGACGTTATGAGAACCGCGATTTGGGTAAGGGTGCCGATACTTATGTAATTGGAGCTAGTCTTTTGGATGTGTTTACACCTGACGATCGCTTAGGGTTAGCTTACGGCAGAGAATTATCCAACGAAAGTCTTAGTAGTGGAAAAAGCCCAGATGTGATGGAATTGTACTATGATTTTCAATTCCTCCCCAATTTGCGACTGGGTTTTACTGTCCAAGGACGGGATGAGTTTGAAGAAACAGTTGTCGGTATTAGGGTGAAATCAGAGTTTGATGTGACTCCAAGGGGGAGAAATTCTCGATGAGGCAAAGGCAAAAAGGCAAACAAAGTATTCGCTGTCCTCAGAGGGGAACGAAGCAAAAAAGTAGAAAGATAAAAAATATTTCTCTGTTTACTTTTTCATTTGTCCTTTTGACTTACCCAATTAATGTGCCAGCTTTGGGTCGCAATATTGCTACCGCCCAGGCACAGAAGTTACCTGGGGCAGTAAAAAAAGGTTTTGACTTATTAAAAAAAGGGCTAGTGAATGATGCGATCTCAGCCTTTAAAAAAGCTCTCAAAAATACACCCAGGTCTTTACAAGCTAGATTGGGTTTAGCTATTGCCTATCGACGGGCTGGTCGTCTGCCAGAAGCTTGGAGTGCCTATCAACGGGTGTTAGAGGTGGATGGCACTAACCAACTAGCCTTAAAATCCATTGGTTTGTTGGGTACTTATCGCCCTGAGTGGAATCTGAAGGGAATTGAGGCACTAACCACTTTGTTAAGGTTCAATCCTAGTGATGGAGAAGCTCGCGGTTTGCGGGCAACACTCTACTCCTACCAAGGTAAATTTGCAGAAGCGATCGCTGATTATCAAGTTGCCCTAAATAATAATCCCACCCCAGATACCATTGTGGGGGCAGCTCAAACCTACAGTTACACTGGTGATTTCCCTAAAGCTTTGGAATTGTTTAATCGTTACAAAGCTAGCGGTCAAAATATTCAGGGGTTTGCAGCTGTTGCCTATGGTCGTACTTTAAGGGAGACGGGTAATCCCGCCGCCGCCGTCCAGGTATTAGAGGCACAGTTGCAACGTTCTTCTGGTTTAAATGCAGTAGCAATTGAAACCCGTAAAGAATTAGCGATCGCCTACTTAGGAACTCAGCAACAGGCAAAAGCATTAGCAATTTTAGATCCCCTCAGAGGTCGTTCGGATACCCGATTACCCCTAGCTAGGGCACTCAATGAAATCCGTAAAAGCACTAATAACCCCCAGTTAACCCAAGAAGTCGGCAACCTTTACCGTCAGGCATTAGCAAATAACCCCAACCCTTCTTCCCAACTCCTAAAAGAAGCTGGGGATGTCTTTACTGGCTTACCTGGAGGAAAACAAACCGCACTGCAACTGTATCAACAGGCAGTGGCAAAATCACCCAATGACAAGGGTTTGTTGATTAAGCAGCTAGCTTTATCAAATAAACTGGGTTTGTTAACTAAAAATGCCCTCAAGCAGCGTTTATTCCCAATTTTCCAGAACTTACCCAATAACCCCGCCCAGTTGCAACCACTGGCATTAGGATTGGCAGACATTGACGATCCCGATCCAGAGTTGCTGCCTATTTATCAAAGTTTCTTACAAGCTAAAGTCAATTCTCCAGGGGTGAATGTGCCATTTCTGTATTTCCGAGTGGCACAAATTTATCTACGACTCAACGACATGACCAGTGCTAGACAAGCTCTGGCAGCTTATACAACTACTAGTCAAGGTAAAAAAGACCTTGCCCCCCAATTATTGGCAGCAGACATTGAACGTCGGGAAGGTAATTTCCAGGCAAGTGCCCAACGCTACCAAGCTTTACTGGGAACCAATCCGAGTAATGATATTGTCAATGCAGCTTGGCAAGGATTAGCAGGGGTACGCTTACAACAAAAGCGGTATCAAGAAGCATTAGCTGCTTACGACCAACTCCTGGCGCGCAATCCCCAAAATCAGAATATTCTATTGGGGCGTACTAGTATTGCTTATCAAGCCAAACTAATTTCCCAAGCACAAGCAGAAGCGGTGCTGAATAACTGGCTGGCAACCCAACCAGCAACTAATACCCCCCCGGAATTATTTAGCTTGGTAACAGCACTGCCAACTACACCCCAACGAGAGCCTCTGTATAATTACTTGGTTCAAGTTGACTCCAGTAATATTAGACTCCAACTACGCTTAGTACAGGCGATTTCCGAACGTAGCCCCGCACGAGCACGGGCCAAGGTGAAACGGTTGCTGGCTAATTTACCCAGAAATTCCAACACTGTCCAGTTGCAGGCTGAATTAGCTAGAGCAATTGGAGATTTTGACCGGGCTGGTCAAGCTTACGAGCGGATTTTAGCAACAGAACCAGATAATACAGATGCCTTAGCAGCTTTAGGGGGAATTCGCTTTGAACAGCGTCAATTTGAATCGGCACAGCAGGCATATACGGAAGTCGTGGAACTCAATCCCGATAATAAAGAAGCACGTCGAGCTTTAGCTGGTTTGAATGCGGTTATGGATAAACCTTTAGCAGCATTGGCACAGCTAGAACAACTACAACTGGAGCAGATGTCTCAAGGAACCACAGATGTGGAAATATCTCGGCAAATGCAACAGCTAAGAGAAGATTTTCTACTGCGCCGGGGTTTTCAACCCCCCTGGGAAAGCTATGAGCGGCGGGGAAAGGATTCAAAGTGAATTCCTAGATTACTAAGTAATAAGTAAGACATTTCAACTTCCTACCCCTTTCAGGGCAGCCGCGCTAACGGGAGAGAATTTAAGGGCGGGCAACAAGGCTTGATCTACTTCTGCCCTCTGCTTCCTGCCTCCTGCCTCTAGTTCTTAGAAAAATTTAGTTAACTGAAGTTAATAATCAAGAGCACTTTGGGAATAATAAATACGGAGATACTAATGTAGTTTTTATCAGTATTCTCTGATACCGTCTGCAAACAAGTTCATTCACCATGCGACACCTGGCAATCTTGGCAGCAATTGTTAGCGTTAGCCCAATTAGCCTATATGCCTGTGATGCAAATATTCCTATCTTTAACTCCCAATCCCCAAGTACTCCTACTCCCCTAGCTACGGCTACTCCATTAATAGATGGCAAAAATACATCAGTATTTTTAGCTAAATTACCTCCATCTATTCCCAACCGGGAGTTGCTTGCTGCTAGTTGGGAAAGTTACCGCCAACGCTTTATCCAAAGTGATGGGCGAGTAATTGATTATGAAGCTAGCGATCGCTCTACGAGTGAGGGGCAAGCTTATGCCATGCTTAGAGCTGTAATCATAGACGATCCTGTCACCTTTGACTTGACCTTAAACTGGGCAGAAAACAATCTCCTCCGACAAGAAAAAGGCAAACAAACAGATCGCTTGTGGGCTTGGAAATGGGGTCAGGATGTAGATGGAAAATGGGGCCCAATTGATAACAACTTTGCGAGTGATGGTGATATTGATGCGATCTTTGCCCTGATTTTGGCATCACGGCGTTGGAATCGGGTCAAATACTTGGAACTTGCTAAAACTAAACTGCAAGATTTGTGGAATTTATCCACAGCTCCAGGACCAGAAGGTAAACCATATTTACTACCAGGTCCCAAAGCCGCATTTATGCCCAATGCATCAACTTTACACCTCAATCCTTCTTATCTTGCTCCCTATGCTTTCCGGATATTTGCTCAGGTAGATCCAGAACGAGACTGGTTAAAGTTAGTAGACACTAGCTACCAAATCCTAGAAAAATCTTCCCAACTTTCCCAAGTTGGATTACCTAGTGACTGGGTAGCTTTAAATACTCAAACTGGAAAGTACCAAGTTCTATCACCCAATAGTAAAATTCAAACTCTGTATAGCTTTGATGCCTATCGGGTTTGGTGGCGGTTAGCTCTAGATGTTGCATGGTTCAATGCCAAACCAGCGCGGAGCTATCTCCAAACAGCCAGCCAACACTTGCAAAAACAATGGCAAGAACAGTCACAATTATCAGCTCGGATTGACCTCACGGGGAAAGCTTTAGTGGATTATGAAGCGACATCTCAGTATGCCATGATCTATGCTGCTTGGGTTTCCTTCAAACCACAGTTGGCACAGGAAATATTAGAGCAAAAAATATTACCTAAATACAATCAAGGAATTTGGGATGATAAGTCGGCTTATTATACTCAAAATCTAGCTTGGCTAGGTTTAATATCACCAAAAGTTGTAAACCGTAAATTATTGGATAAAAATTAGAATTAAATTCTTATTTTGTGTTTTTTGCATCAAATTTACATAATTATGTTTATTTATGAGTTATAAAAAAACATATTTGTTCCCAGTATTTTTGACCGTAAGTAAATAATAAAATTTACACTTCTGCTTTAAAACAATCTCTAAATTAACTATCTGTCCCATGAAGCTGTTGTTTCAACTTTCCCAACTTAATCGAAAAGCAGTTGCGATCGCTTTTTGCTTTCTATTGCTACCTAATCCCCTATCGAATGCGCGAGCAGAAGGTAAGCAAGATGAGCAAAATCAAGTAACTTTGTTGGCTCAAGCAACTGCAACAAATCGGAAAAATCAACAAAAAAGTGCTAAACAGCCAAAATTATTTACCCATAATCTAGAATTTAATCGCAGTCCCATTGTAGGTAATCGTTTGCGATTGCGGGGAGCTTATGCGGAAACCCGCCTAGGCTTTACCCGTCCCCGCAGTTGGAATGTGAAAACCTTAAAAGCCTTAATTCGTTTCCAACATTCCCCAGCCCTCTATGCTAACCGTTCTAGTCTGACAGTATTGGTGAACGACACTAGTATAGGCAGCATACCCCTCAACCGCAGAGAGTCGAAAGTAGGGCAGGTACTGTTAAATATTCCTGCCAAGCTAATCCAGGATTACAACGAAGTTAAAATCGTCGCCCAGCAAAATAACTCATCAGAAGGATGTAGTGACCCTGGTAGTCCGGAGCTGTGGACAGAGATTTTGCCTGATTCCAAGTTAATTTTCCAGTTTCAGCCCCGACCAATTGCTCTCAATTTTAGTCAGTATCCCTATCCTTTTCTTGACAAGCTGACCTTAGAACCGAACCGCATTGCCTACTTACAACCCAATCAAGTTAGTCCATCTTGGCTGACTGCTACTAGTCGTTTACAAACATCCTTTGGCAGACTGGCAGAATTCCGCCCCGTTCAGACTAATTTAGTTTCCAACATTACTGATGTTAAAGATAATGATCGCCTGGTGATTGTTGGTACTCCCAGCGAACAACCATTTTTAGCGGATTTAAAATTACCAGTCAAAATAGTAGGCTCTCAAGTTCTCGACACCAATCAAAATCCCATACCAAGTGATCGCGGTATATTACTGATGACCACTACTAAAAATGGCGTACCAGTACTAGTGGTGACGGGAAATGGAGCTAAGGGTGTAGAAAAGGCTGCCCAATTTTTAAGTCAGCCCCAAGCTCAAAAAATGAGTACTGGTAAGGTGGTATTTATAGATCGAGTGCAAGAAGTATTTACCCCATCAGCCCGTAAATGGCCCCGTTATTTACCATCAGCAAATAGCTTTCAATTGAGGGATATCAAAACCCAGGTAAATGGAGAACCATTCTCTGATGTGACTGTCAGAGGTTCGGGAGCACCACCTATAGAAATTGATTTTCGAGCTTTACCTGATGACAGGTTTTTACGGGGTAGTTCCATGAACTTGGTGTATAGTTATGGACCCCAAGTCAATCCTAGAACTTCTGCTGTTGAAGTTCTTTTAGATGGAGTATTTATTGGTGGGGCGCGTCTGACATCAGAATCGGGAGAAACTCGGAAAAATCTCAAAGTAGATTTACCTGCTAATTTGATTAAGCCAAATTCCAAGTTGCAAGTGTTTTTCCGGATGAATTCTCGGGAGCCATTTGACAGACAAAATTGTACGGCTCCACCAGTGGAGCAATTAACAGGGACAGTACACGCTGACACCAACTTTGACTTAAAAAGGGAAACTTCCGTACAACTCCCTGACCTGAAATTAATGCAATTTGGATTTCCTTTTGCCGCACCCCAGGATTTATCTAAAACCGCAGTGGTTTTACCATCAACTCCTACGGATACCGATATCTTGACCTTGTTTGCCTTGAGCGAACGTTTAGGAAGACTCAGTAAAGCTGATGCCGTAAAACTGGATGTTTATACTCCCGATTCTTTACCTAGTAATGTCAAGAACAGCGAACACTTAGTTGGCATTGGCACCTTAGACCAATTTCCTTTTCCAGAAGTATTTAATAAACCCCAAGGTTTTAAATTGGGTCAGGGATTTATCCGTTCCGCCACAGCAGCAGCAATTCAAACACCCCAAGACAAGCAAGGTGCAATCAAACAAGTGATTTCTCCGTGGAATAGCGATCGCGTCGTCCTAGCTTTGACAGCCCAAACACCCACAGGTTTAGAAAGAGTCCGACAGGTTCTTAATCAAGACTCATGGTTTTTCCAACTTAAGAAAAATACTGTTTTGATTGATAGCAATCGAGCTAATCCAGTTCCCTACGATCCAGATGCTTATCAACTAGCATTTTTCCAAGATGCTCCCTTTACTAAACGGGTAGAGAATACTTCAATCCTCAGTAAAGTATCTCGATTAATACAAGAAAACTGGTTGTTATTACCTACGGGCATTGTTGGTATATCTCTCTTGCTTTATGGTATTGCCCAGTTATACCTCAAACGTGTCGATCCTAATGACAGTAAGTAATAGTAGGTAGTTTGAAGAAGGCAGAAATACATAGGCAAAGGGAAATTGGTGGTTACAGTAATTTTAGACTGTTAAATCTTGGATTTAACAGTCTAAAACCCAAATTGGGCAAGACATAAAGGCTTTTATTTTGGTATAAAATTAATCCCTTCTGCCTCCTGCTTCCTGCTTTCTGCCTCGCCCGTTGATGTAGCCGCCCTGGAAGGGCTAGGGCAGATAAACTTCCACATTTATCGGTGGGTTCAATCTAAAATCTAAAATTCAAAATAGTCTGACAAATCCCAATTATAAAATTTTTCCATCACCAATGTCTTCGTCCTCCTTCAGACCACCTAATCAGCAAGACAAACATAGGCGTTCTAAATTTAGCCACTGGTTAATTGACTTGACACCAAGATTTTTCGATCGCTTGCTGCAAAAAGTTGGTGTCAAGCAGTTCAAATGGTTTATCCTCCTGCTATGTTTGCTCTCAGTCCCGTTAATCATTACACCTCTAGAACGTTTGCAGCAAGGGGCTGTTGCTGCTTTTCTCATACTGATTGGTTACTTAGTAATCAAAGCTGAGGGTAAAGAATCCTCACCAGAAATCAGCCAATACTACCACTTATTTATGGTGTGGCTGAGTTTAGTCACAACCATGCGGTATCTCTACTACCGCACCAGCTACACCCTGAACTTTGATAGCATTCTCAACAGTACTGCTTGTTTGCTGTTGTATGGTGCAGAGCTATACGCCATCATCACCTTGGTACTGGCATATTTTCAAACTTTAAAAATTAAGGAACGCAAACCAGTTAATCTGGCCAAAATACCCCAGCAAGACTGGTTTTCAGTGGATATATATATACCTACCTTCAACGAGGATGTAGAGATTGTTCGCAAAACCGCGCTGGCAGCTTTAGCTTGCGAATATGTACCTGGTAAGAAAAAAGTCTATATCTTGGATGATGGTCGTCCAGAAAGGTATAAAGAAAGTGACCCCCGTCGGGAAAAATTCCGCGCCCGCAGGGAGCAACTCAGCCAAATGTGCGAGGAAATTGGCTGTATCCACATGACGCGGAATGATAATAACCACGCGAAGGCTGGTAATATTAACACTGCCTTTCGCCGTACCCAAGGGGATTTAGTCTTAATTTTGGACTGCGATCACATTCCCTCCCGACAATTCTTATTACATACAGTGGGATTCTTTTACGATCCGCAAGTTTCCTTTGTGCAAACTCCCCACTGGTTTTATAACCCCGACCCCTTTGAGCGCAACTTGCTTACTGGTGGAAAAGTCCCTGTGGGTAACGAATTATTTTATAAAGTACTACAAAAAGGTAACGATTATTGGAATGCGGCCTTCTTCTGTGGTTCTGCAGCAGTGATTCGTAAAACTCACGCCCTAGAAGTTGGAGGAATTGCTGTAGAGACGGTTACAGAAGATTGTCATACTGCATTACGCCTACACTCAAAGGGTTATAAATCTATTTACTACGACAAAATTATGGTAGCTGGTTTAGCACCAGATACTTTTTCTGCCTATGTTGGTCAACAGGTACGTTGGGCTAGGGGAATGGCGCAAATTCTCCGGTTAGAAAACCCCCTATTTAACCGCAAATTAAATCTGACATTTGCTCAACGAATTTGTTATTTTAGTGCCACTTCTCACTTTCTCTATGGCTATCCCCGACTGGTATACGCCATTATCCCCACCCTATTTTTATTATTCGGGGTTAACCCCATTCAAGGTTTGGGTTTAGAAACCTTGGCTTACGCCCTTCCCCACGTCCTACTAGCACTATTTACCAACTACATTATTTATAAACACGTCCGCTTCACCTTCTGGAACGAAATCTTTGAATTTGTCATGTCTTTCCAGGCGGGGTGGGTGACAATGATGGCATTGATTAACCCCAAACTCGGCTCATTTAATGTCACAGATAAAGGGGTAAATGTCAATAAACGCACATTCGATTGGCAATCCATGCGCGGGCTGGTAGCAGTGAGTGCCCTTGTTGTTATCTCTTTACTGGCTATACCCTACTGGTTATTACTACGTCCAGAAGATACAGAAGCAGTATTAGTAAATACCTTATGGTCTGGATTTAACCTGATTTTGTTGACAGCAGCATTGTTAGTAGGCTTTGAACAGCCCCAGGTACGTAACTCTCACCGCCTGCAACGTCGTTTACCTGTGGTAATTTCCTGTAATGGACAAGCTATTATGGGTGAAACCATGAATATTTCCGAGACAGGAGCATTAATCACCTTAGAGTCTTGGCCTAATTTACCAGATGAAGTCCAGATAGAAGTCATGGGGGATTTTAGTGCCCGCGCGACTGTCACAGCTAGGGTGATACGCCTTTCTCCGATTGACAACAACCAAACCCATTTAGGTGTTGACTTTATTAATCTCTCCCCCCAACAACTAGATGCTTTAACTTTAGTATTGTATTCAGATGTGCGCGAATGGTATTCCCAAAAACGTGAGAATATAGACCAACCATTTGCCTCCCTGAGTTTCCTTGCTACCAGTTTGCCTCGCTCCTTGCGGGATATTCAATCCACTTCCCGCCTCAAAGTACGTAAACAAGTACAGACTGCGGCTCAACTCTACTGGGATGGTCATTTATTTCCTGGTGTAGCCACAGAATTGGGAGTTACAGGGGTAAGATTAGAATTACAAAGTAATAAAGCCCTATCTGCCGATAGATTTATTGGGCAGCAGGATTTACATAGAATGCGAACCGTCAAACCACTAGTTGGTGTACTTTTAAGTCGTCAAATCAGTGCTGGTGCATTAGGAGAAATCTCAGGGACACAGAATTTAGATAACTTGCAACAGAGTGACGGCTCAAAACCAGGTGTACTGGATGTAGCACCCAGTCGTTTTATTGCCGAAATTACTGCAATTGAAGAAGATAGCGATGGTAAGATTGCTTTAGAGTTAAAATTCCCAGACAAATTCCAGCAACGCCAATCAACAAAGGTGAAGGAGCTTTTACAAAGTCTTTAACTCCCTTCAGGAGAGGGAACAGGCAACAGGCAACAGTGAGGGTTTTCGCCTAGATCAATTGCAGCTATTGCTGAGAGACAATATTCTGTATCACTCCAGTAGTACTTTTCATTAATTTTGAAGGGCAGCTGTAGTGCGGGCAGCGTTCGACTGAGCTCACGCCGAAGTCTTGCCCGCTTCCTGACAGCAGGGAGCGAGACGCTCCCACTACAATTGTTTACTGTTCAGAACTAATGCAATGAACTACTTTGAACTCTCCTGGGTTTGGAAAAACCAGGATTCTGAACAAGGTTGTTTCTACACCGATTAAAAATCGGACGGGAGCAACGTTGTTCTGCCCCAAAGCGGCTTTGACTGGCTCAAACAGTCCTACCCGCCTCGACCATTTTTACGGCTGTACGGCTAATTTGTAGTTTCAGACGTGGAAATCTCAATTACCAACACGTTTTGTTTTTTGGAGTTTTTCATTTTGTGTTGATATTGATATTGTACCACCAAAATAAAGTGGGAAACAGCGGGTTAAAACCCACAGAGTCGTGTTTCATCCCCTCTCTAAAGAGTAGGGTTTCTCACACTCCCGTATTATTTTGATAGGACTCATATTTGATTTTTGAAAAAATCTCAGTACACTTTCTGTTAAGAGTTCCCTGCCATCACGAGTGATTTCACAAATCAAACCGGATTTCTATAGGCAGATTAAAAATAAATTGATGTTACCTATTTCTGGAAAGGGTCTGATTCAAATCAGACTCTTTTATTTTTGTCAACCCTAGATAATTAATCAACAATCATTTTTATGATTCTTAACAAGATTTATTTTATTAAGTAGTGACAGGAATAATAGAATGCCATAGGCTAATTTTATGAGTTATTAGCAACTGACTCTTGGGTATAATTTTTCTTGATTTACTCCAATCAGATTTATGACCACAGAAAAAGAATTAGTAAGTTTAGCAAGTTTAGAATATATACCTTACATTAATGGGGATGGAGAATTACCTGAAGTATTGCAGAAAAGAATAGGAGTTTATGCAGTTTTCGATGAAGAAAAAGTACTGCAATTTGTGGGATATTCTCGTGATGTATATCTGAGTTTGAGACAGCATTTAGTACGTCAACCACAATTATGTTATTGGGTAAAAGCTCAAACTATTGAACGCCCTAGTCGCGCTATTTTAGAAAATATTGAAAAAGCCTGGATTGCGGAGAATGGTAGTTTACCTCTTGGCAATGGGGAAGATAGAGCTAAATGGACTCAACCTATAGATGCTAAAGCTTTAATTACTCCAGAAGAACAGGCTAATTACGATAATCCCATGAATGATGAAATGGCAAAAATTAAAATTATTAAAAATGTAGCTCGGCGAGTGGAAGCAGATATTTTGCAAGTGTTGGAAAAGCGGGGATTACAAATGCAAATTCGCTTTAATCCTAAATTGAAGGAATCAGGTTTACTAGATCTGAAATAAGAGTCATTAAAGTAATCTCTATTACATCCTTTGGTGCTGACTTGGCAATTCGCTAAGATAAAGTATAGTTCTGGGTTAGCCGTTACACCATTACATCAACAATTAGAAACCTTCTGTATTCTTTTGCAGAATATCTCACCGACGTTATCAAACATAGTCTGAAATTATATCAGCCATGTTTCTTGTCTACTATGGGCTTGGATGAACGAAATTCTTGATACGCTCGATTAATTGCTTGCATTGTAGCTTGGGCACTAGCAGTATTATTAATATCAGGGTGATATTGCCTTGCTAATCTACGGTAAACATTTTTGACATGATGGGGAGAAGTATGGGCATCTACACCAAGCACTTCCCACCACTTATCAGATAGTACAAGGTCATTTCGAGGTTCATCAATACCCTGCATTTGCTGCCAAATTTTTATCCTTCCTCTCCTACCCCCACTTAATAATTTTTTACCGTTGGGGCTGAAAGCAATGGGAGAACATCCTGAAAGGCTGTGTAATATTTCTCCGTTGTCTAAATTCCAAAGCTTGATAATACCGTCACTACTACTGCTAGCAATAATTTGACCATTAGGACTAACCGCAATTGATTCTACTGCTGCTGAATGTCCAGTAAAGGTAGATATTAATTCTCCAGTATGAAAATTCCATAATTTGATAGTGCCATCTTTACTAGCACTAACTAAAGTTTTACCATTAGGCGTTATTACAACTGTTGTAATTGCACTTAACTGGAACTGTGCTAATTCCCACAGCACCAAATCCCCCAGCTAATCCCATACCACCTACAGATGCGGATACCCCAGCACCTGTTACTGCTCCCGTGGTAATAAATGTTGCTCCTGTAGAGAAAGTATGAGTCATTGTTACCCCAAATATTTTAAATTAGTAGAATTAGCAATTACATCTGTTCCAATTGCTTACGCAAAGCATCCAATTCAGCATCCACAGGTTCTTGAGGCTGGAAATCAGGTTGGCTGTTAGTATCCTGTTGTAGTAATTGGTTTTGATTGATTGCACACCCAGGTAAAGACATTTGTGCTTTTAAAGCAGCCAACTCATTATCAACATCACTACTTTCTAATTGTGCAAATTGGCTTTCTAAATCGGAAGCAGCCAACTCAGCAACAGATTGGGCGCGGGCTTCCTGCATCATCAATTTTTCTTCCATGCGATCAAAAGCTGCCATCGCACTACTGCTATTCATACCCTTTACCATGCTTCCCAATTGTTCTTGGGCTTTAGCAGCAGTAATCCGAGCCTTGAGCATTTCTTTCTTGGTTTTTACTTCAGAAAGTTGACTCTCCAGTTGTATTAATTTACGTTTTAGTACATCAGCCTGGATAGTTTGTTCATCCAAACTTGTCTTGAGAGCTTTTGATTTTTTGCTAAGTATCTTTTTGAGTTCTAAAGCTTGTCTGGCAGTATTTTCATCCCCTTTTTGCAATGCTAGTTGAGCATTACGTTGCCACTTATTGATTTCATTTTTAGCCTCATTGTATTGTTTTTCTATATTCTTTTGTGCTGAAATTGCTTTATCTAACCATAAACGGACTTTAAGCACATCTTCCTGAATTTCTATAATCATTGACTCTAAAAGATCTTCTGGGTCTTTTTGTGCTGTTGCGAGAGAATTAAGATTAGCTTTAATAACTCGGCTAGTACGGCGAAACAGTTGTCCCATAGATTTTTACTTATATTCCCTTAATTAGATGTTTAAAGAAGTTTAGTTATATGCAAATACGGTTGGCTTAAGAAATATGATTGTCACAGTAATTGAGATAATACCTTTGTAAAATAAAAATATACAAAAATACCTTAGTACTTGTACTTAAATCCTGAGTAAACCTTTCACCAAGCACAACACCAGAGAATAAATCACCTCAATTATCGATTCTGATGCTTTCCATGACCTTTATCCCCCTCTCTGAGATATTGTGAAATAAAGCATCCACAGTTTTGAAATCCGAAATTTTAATGACATCAGTAGATTTCCCCAAACACAAGAAAGCCAAAGCCCTCAAACCAGGTAGCCGTCGCCCCGCCAAGGAACTATGCAGCGAATGCGGACTTTGCGATACATACTATGTCCACTATGTCAAGTCAGCTTGTGCTTTTATTAATCAACAATTCGAGGAACTAGAAACCCAAAGCCACGGACGCGATCGCAATCTCGACAACCCTGATGAACTCTACTTTGGGGTGCATCAGGAAATGATGGCGGCGCGGAAAACTGAACCCATCCCCGGCGCTCAATGGACGGGAATCGTCAGCACCATTGCCATTGAAATGCTCAATCGTGGGTTAGTGGAAGGGGTAGTCTGTGTCCAAAATACTAAAGAAGACCGCTTTCAACCCATGCCTGTCATTGCCCGCACCTCAGAGGAAATACTGGCAGCACGGGTAAATAAACCAACCCTTTCCCCGAATCTTTCCGTACTGGAAGAAATCGAAAAATCGGGGATGAAACGGTTATTGGTAATTGGGGTAGGTTGCCAAATCCAGGCATTACGAGCCGTAGAAAAACAACTGGGCTTAGAGAAACTCTATGTTTTGGGGACACCCTGCGTCGATAACGTCACCCGCGCCGGACTGCAAAAATTCCTCGACACCACCAGCCGTTCCCCCGAAACCGTGGTGTATTATGAATTCATGCAGGATTTTCGAGTTCACTTCAAACACGAAGACGGCTCAACGGAAACTGTGCCTTTCTTTGGCTTGAAAACCAACCAACTCAAAGATGTATTTGCTCCTTCTTGTATGAGTTGCTTCGATTACGTAAATTCACTGGCAGATTTAGTAGTTGGGTATATGGGGGCACCCTTTGGTTGGCAATGGATAGTGGTTCGGAATGATACAGGGAAAGAAATGTTGTCATTGGTGCAAGAGCAAATACAGACTCAGCCAGTCTTTGCCAAGGGCGATCGCAAACAAGCAGTGCAACAAAGTATACCAGCCTATGATAAGGGGGTGACTTTGCCGATGTGGGCGGCGAAACTCATGGGGGTGGTGATTGAGAAAATTGGTCCTAAGGGGTTGGAGTATGCGCGGTTCTCGATAGATTCCCACTTTACGCGGAATTATTTGTATGTGAAGCGGAATTACGCCAAGAAGTTGGAGGCTCATGTGCCGGAGTTTGCGAAGAGGATTGTGGGGCAGTATAAGTTACCGGATTAGAAGGCTCACGCAAAGACGCAAAGACGCAAAGATTTATAAGCCGTTGACAATGCGGGAGATACCGTCTTTGATTAACGAGGCTCCGAAGTTGATGAGTAAACCAAGTTTCTTGTCAGCAAGACGAAGGTAGGTTAGGAGTTGTTTTTTGTGTACCGGATGTACTGCTTCCACAGATTTGAGTTCAACAATTACCTTGTCTTCAACAATCAAATCAGCACGAAAACCCTCTTCTAACCTTACTTCCTCATAAATCACAGGAATAGGCACCTGCCTCACTACCCACAATCCCCTCTTCCGTAACTCATATTCAATAGCCGCCTCATACACCGACTCCAACAACCCAGGTCCCAAAGTCGTATGCACCTTATAAGCAGCATCAACAATCTCCCTAGCAATCTCATTCTCCGTCACTCTTTCCTCCCTCTTTGCGCCTTTGCGCCTTTGCGTGAGACAATTCTAACCCATGTATTATGGAACACCCACCGCCTCGATCGCCGCCTCTAATGCGATCGCTACATGGGTCCAATGAGTCCCCCCCTGGCAATAGACCACGTATGGCTCCCGCAAGGGTCCATCGGCGGAAAACTCTAAAGTACTCCCCTCAATAAATGTCCCCCCAGCCATGATTACTTGACTCTCATACCCAGGCATATCATCAGGAATGGGGTCTAGATAGGAACCAATGGGAGAGTTGCGTTGGATGGCTTTACAGAAGGCAATTAGCTTTTCAGCAGAACCCAGTTTTATGGCTTGAATTACATCCCGACGGGGTGCCAGGGGTGCAGGATTCACGGGATAGCCGAGTTTGTCAAATACGTAACCAGTCAGATGAGTGCCTTTCATTGCTTCGCCCACCATTTGTGGTGCTAAAAATAACCCTTGGAACAAGAGGCGGAGTTGGTCAAAGGTAGCTCCCCCGGCAGTACCAATTCCCGGTGCAGTCAGACGACAGGCTGCGGCTTCTACCAAATCGGCGCGACCGGCGATGTAACCCCCAGCAGTGACAATTGTGCCCCCAGGATTTTTGATTAAGGAACCCGCCATTAAATCTGCACCGACTTGCGTAGGTTCACGGGTTTCGATGAATTCACCGTAACAATTATCAACAAAGCAAACGGTGTGGGGATTTTGCTGTTTGACTATTTGGATAATTTTGGCAATTTCAGCAATGGATAAACTCGATCGCCAAGAGTAACCACAAGAACGTTGAATTAAGACTAAACTGGTATTATGCCTTACTGCTTGACTTAAAGCTTGCCAATCGATGTTTCCTTGTGGTGTAAGGTCTAATTGCCGATAACTAATGCCGAAATCTATAAGTGAACCTTGACCTTGCCCCCTTAAACCAATTACTTCTTCTAATGTGTCGTAGGGCGCGCCTGCGACGGACAGCATTTCATCACCAGGACGGAGAACGCCATATAAAGCACAGGCGATCGCATGGGTTCCAGAAACGAACTGTACCCTCACTGCTGCTGCTTCTGCACCCATAACTTCCCCAAAGACTTTATCTAAGGTTTCTCGCCCTAAATCATCATGACCGTAACCGGATACTCCTGCAAAATGATGTGACCCTACATTATGATGACGAAAGGCGGTTAACAATTTTTGAAGATTTTGCTTGACCTGAGCGTCAATACCAGAAAAAATCGGTAACAGTGCCTGTTCTGCTTGTTGCAGCTGTTCCAAGCTGTTCATGAGTTTCTCGTTTACACAATAAATATTTGCGGATTTATGGCACGAAGCGCCTAGCTTCCCCAAGCGATCGCGCAGATTTGACTAAAAATTTCATAACTCAGGTTACTGCATGACAATTGCTACCTCAACCAAACGTTCAATTAATTGGGTAAATACCCTGTTCTTTGCCGGTGTGCATATCGGAGCCATATTTGCCTTTTTCCCTAACTTTTTTAGTTGGAAGGCTGTGGGAGTGGCTCTACTCCTATATTGGGTTACAGGTGGCTTGGGTATCACCCTAGGGTTTCACCGTTTAGTTACACACCGTAGTTTTCAATCTCCCAAATGGCTGGAGTATTTGTTGGTGTTCTTCGGAACCCTTGCTTGTCAAGGTGGTCCTGTGGAATGGATCGGCACACACCGCATTCACCATTTACACTCAGACCAAGAAAATGACCCCCATGACTCTAATCAAGGTTTTTGGTGGAGCCATATGGGTTGGTTAATTTACCATAGATCCGATCTATCAGAACTCCCTCGGTTTACAAAAGATATTGCCGAAGACCCAGTTTATCAGTTTTTAGAAAAATATATGATTCTCCTCCAAGTAGCTCTAGGAATAGGGTTATTACTGTGGGGCGGTTGGTCTTTTGTTTTTTGGGGTGTTTTTGCCCGCATAGTTTGGGTATGGCATTGCACTTGGTTAGTTAATAGCGCGACCCACAAATTCGGCTATCGCAGCCACGAATCTGGGGATAATTCAACTAACTGCTGGTGGGTTGCCATACTAGTATTTGGTGAAGGTTGGCACAATAATCACCACGCTTACCAATATTCTGCCCGTCATGGTCTGCAATGGTGGGAAATAGATATGACCTGGATGACTATTCAACTGTTGCAATTTCTCGGTTTAGCCAAGAATGTCAAGCTAGCAGGGAAGTAACAATTAAATAGAGAATCTAGTTACATTTACAACATAGTTCTTGACACTGTCCAGCCCCTGCTGCTGGGTTCATTTTTCCTGGAAATATGCGGGGGTATTAGTTTTGAGCAGGATAATAAAAACGCCATTTAGATGTGCTACAGTGGCTTAGATTGATATCATCCGAGACGCTAGTATTCCGAAACTTTACTGAAATAAACTTGTTGTTCAGTAACTGCATTGCGAGGTTCGCTTTTTTAGGTATTCATGACTACATCAATAATCAATAGCCAGAATCAAGCTCAAGAAGTTGGCAGTCCCGACTTCAAACTGCAAGATATTATCAAAAGCTTGCCCAAGGAATGTTTCGTACAGAATCCTCTAAAGGCAGCCAGAAAAGTTGTCATCAGTGTATCAATGGTTGTTTTAGGCTATTTAAGTCTAGCGATCGCACCTTGGTATCTCTTGCCTTTAGCGTGGATTTTTACCGGCACAGCCTTGACAGGCTTTTTTGTCATCGGTCATGATTGCGGTCATCGTTCGTTTGCGAAACGTCGCTGGGTAAATGATTTGGTGGGACATTTAGTGTTTATGCCATTAGTTTATCCATTCCATTCTTGGCGTATTGGTCATAATCACCACCACACCCACACCAACAAATTTGATGAAGATAATGCTTGGCATCCAATTAGAACAGAAGTGTTCGAGAGGTGGAGTGAACCGGAGCAATGGAGGTATCAGAGATTTCTACTCAATCGCCTTTGGTGGGTAGGTTCCATTGGACACTGGGCTGTTGTCCATTTTGATTGGCGAAAGTTCCGCAAACAAGACCAAGCTGATGTGAAATTGTCCGTAGCTGTGGTAGTTGCATTTGCTGCGATCGCATTTCCGACGCTCATAGCCACTGTGGGAATTTGGGGATGGGTTAAGTTCTGGTTTGTGCCCTGGTTGGTTTATCATTTTTGGATGAGTACTTTTACTTATGTACACCACACCGCACCCGATGTTCCTTTTGAAACTGCTGATAACTGGAACCAAGTCATAGCACAGCTTAATGGAACTATTCACTGCAATTATCCCCGGTGGGTAGAAATCCTTTGTCACGACATTAATGTTCATGTGCCCCATCACATTTCTACTGCTATTCCTTCTTACAATTTGCGTTTAGCATATCGGAGTTTGCAAGAGAAATGGGGTAGTTATTTGCATCCGGAATGTCAGTTTTCTTGGTCATTAATGAAGAGCTTGACAGATAAATGTCAGTTATACAAAACTGACGTTGGTTATTTGTCTTTCGATGAATATTATGCTGAAAAATAAATAATGAATTCGGCTTCAACAGAAGTAAATTCATCTGTTACCAAGCATTTAATTTTTGTCAGCATTATCTGAATGGTTACTGGCAATTTTTACCCAAAATAATCTCAAAATTGCCAGACAATATCTACCAAAATGCAAGTGCGATTAGGCTTGTTTGTATAGGCGCAAAAAATTGATAGTTTTTACTATGTATACCCCATGTACAACTTTTTTTTCAACACTCCCTTTGTAAGGGCTTGAGGTATCTGAAACTGAGTCATTGAGAGTTCAATCCTCCTTAAGCCTCCTTTCTAAGGATAAAGATACAGTTGAACATGGTGTTATATATTGTAATCAAGTCAGAAGTGCCTGAATTACATTCATGATTGCAACAAGCACCCCTGTTAATTTCATATCCAAAAACCCAGTACAAAACAACGTGCAATCTAACACCATAGAGTTATCCAATCAACTTGAAAGTACATCTTCCCAGGAAGTAACCACATTACCGTTTACATTAGGTGATATCAAAGCCGCAATTCCTCCGGAATGTTTTATCCCTAATGTCTGGAAATCCTTCTTTTTCTTTTTTCGGGATATCGCAATTATCGCTTTATTATATGCAGTTGCATATAAATTAGACTCTTGGTTATTCTTTCCCATTTTCTGGGCAATGCAAGGCACAATGTTTTGGGCTTTGTTTGTAGTTGGACATGACTGCGGACACCAATCATTTTCTCGCCATAAATGGTTGAATGACTTGATGGGACATATTTGTCATACGCCAATTCTTGTGCCTTACCATGGCTGGCGAATTAGTCATAGAACTCATCATAAGAATACTGGTCACTTGGATAATGATGAAAGTTGGTATCCAGTTTCGGAATCGGATTATCAGGCAATGCCCTGGATTCAAAAAATAGGACGTTATTATCTATTTTTGTTTGCTTATCCCATATATTTGTTTAAGCGTTCTCCCAATAAAGAAGGTTCCCACTTCTCTCCTAGTAGTTCATTGTTTAAAAAATCAGAAAAATGGGATGTGATTACTAGTAGTGTTCTATGGATAGCGATGGTAGGTTTGCTTGGTTTTCTGACCTATCAATGGGGTTGGATGTGGTTATTGAAATACTACGCTGGACCTTACATTGTGTTTGTCATGTGGTTGGATTTAGTTACTTTCTTGCATCATACAGAGTCAGATATTCCTTGGTATCGTGAGGGAGAGTGGACTTTTCTCAAGGGTGCATTGTCAACTATTGACCGTGACTATGGATTTATCAATCATATTCACCATGATATTGGTACCCATGTCGCTCACCACATATTTCTGAATATGCCTCACTATAATTTAAAGAAAGCAACTGAGGCTATTAAACCTGTTTTGGGTGAATATTTCCGTAAATCAGAAGAACCAATTTTCACTTCGATGTGGCGTTCTTGTATTGCTTGCCATTTTGTACCTGATACTGGTAGTAAGGTTTATTACACTTCTCATCACAAGTAAGCAAAAAGCCAAAATATTAATTTTCTATTACCCAGTTGAAAAACTGGGTTTTTTTACTTTAATAGTTTTGAGGGCTAGGTATAGTGCTACGCGCAAGTAATAAGTAATAAGTAATACTCCCTTCCCGCTATAAAATTACCGAAAAATTGTAGGCGCTTGTTGAGGGACGAAACCCAGCATATTGTTGGGTTACTCTACTCTTCGAGAAAGCTTCGCTTACTCCAAGCCGCTGTTGCGTCTACACTTCGTACCACTTCGTGGAAGCAAGCTACAACCCAACCTACGTTATAGGTAATCTTCTGCCGGGAAGGGAGTAAGTAATAAGCTTACTAATCAAAGGTTGTAGCTCTCAAAAATGTCCTAACCTAGTCACGTAGCACTATAAAATTAATGCCACGCACTACGGGGACAAATGACTGAAGGCAAAATCTAAAATTGCATAATTAAGAAATAACTGGAACCAATGTGTAGTTAATTAATGCTTTTTAATTCAGGACTTACGCAATTGTCACAATCGGTGATTGGTGCGTGAGGTTACAAGTCTGATGACTACGTTCAAATATGATCGCAGCGTCATGCAACGGCAATAATGCGGGCAGAAAATCTACACCGCAGCCTCCCCTACAGAAAACATATGCCAGTTGTGTAAGTCCTATAATTGTCTCTGGAGTTTATGGGTGAGCGTCATGACTAAAGAAACTGCTCAACATGTGATCGTCATCGGTGCAAGTATGGGTGGATTGCTTGCAGCTCGGTCTTTAGCTGATTATTATCAACAAGTCACTGTCATAGAACGAGATATTTTCCCTTTGCCAGGAGAGAATCGTTCGGGTGTGCCTCAAGGTCGCCATGCCCACGGTTTATTATTAAAAGGTCGAGAAGCAATCGAACAGTTTTTTCCTGGTATTACCCAAGAGTTAGAAAACCAAGGAGCAATTCCGGCACATTTGCAAGAAGCACGGTTTTTTATCAATGGTGGATATTTGCACGACACTGACAACGATTTGACTGGTTTGTTGGTGAGTCGTCCTTTACTCGAGGCTCAGGTAAGACAGCGTTTGTTAGCTTTACCCAATGTGAGAGCGATTGAAAATTGCCATGTGTTGGGTTTAGTTACAACAAAAGATAATACTTGTGTTACTGGGGTTAAATTTATCCAACGTCATAGCAGCAGCGAGGAAGAAATCTTAAACGCCGATTTGGTGGTAGATGCTACTGGTAGGGGTTCTAAAAGTCCTACTTGGCTGACGAACCTCGGTTATCAAAAGCCAGAAGAAGAGCAAATCGGTGTGGATATTAGTTATACAACCCGCCTCTATCGCCGCCAACCCGAACACCTCCAAGGAGACACGGCTATAATTGTGTCAGGAGCGGCTCCTAACTGGCGTGTAGGGGTACTTATTGCTCAGGAGGCTGAAAATGGAGTATCTTCCCAAGAATCGCGCTGGATAGTTAGTATTGGCGGTTATATGGGCGATCGCGCACCTCTAGAAGAAGCGGGGTTTCTGGAGTTTGCCAAGTCTTTACCCACCCAAGATATTTATAATACAATTAAAAATGCCCAACCCCTGTCAGGGCTAATTCCCTACAAGTTTCCCTCTAGCCTGCGTCGGCATTATGAAAAGTTGAGAAAATTTCCCGCAGGCTATTTAGTGTTTGGTGATGCTATTTGTAGCTTTAATCCTATTTATGCTCAAGGAATGACGGTTGCAGCCCTGGAGGCGATCGCTTTACAAAATTGTCTCAATCAAGGTACTGATAATTTAGCTAAACGTTTCTTCATAGCAGCCAGTAAGGTCGTAGATTGTCCCTGGAGTACTGCTGTAATCAGCGATTTGCGAGTTCCCCAAGTGCAAGGCAAGCGTAGCTTGATGGTACGTTTGATGAATTGGTACACAAGCAAACTACAGACTGCTGCTCAACAAGATTTAGTATTAGCGATCGCTTTTTTGTCAGTAACCAATCTCATGGCTGCACCTAGTAGTTTGATGGGTCTGGGAATTATTTTCAGGGTATTGTTAAGGAATCTCTGGCAGCAAAGTAAGTTACCAGCGATTGGCAAGCAATTATCAGTTACCAGTTAAATGACGGACAAAGTTTTAATTCTGGGTGGTAGGGGACGGATTGGCAGTAGTGTAGCTCGGGATATTGCCACCCACACCCAGGCAGAAGTTATTGTTACTGGACGCACACAACACCCACAAATCGGCGATGAGCCTATACAATATCTAGCTTTGGACTTAGCAGACACAGAAAAATTACGAAATGCAATAGCATCTGCTAATCTTGTCATTCATTGTGCCGGACCATTTGATTACCGCACCACTAATGTATTACAACTCTGTATTGAGCATGGTATAAATTATGTAGATGTCTGCGACCAACGCTCCTATATTAGCAATGCCTTACAATATCATCAAAAAGCTATTGATGCAGGGGTAACAGCTATTATTTGTACGGGAATATTTCCTGGTATTTCTAATAGTATGGCACGGCAATGTATAGAAAAATTTGATACAGCAGAAACTGTTAATTTGAGTTATATTGTCGCTGGTTCTGGCGGCGCTGGGGTGACGGTAATGCGAACAACTTTTTTGGGTTTGCAAGATACTTTCACAGCCTGGATAGATGCTAAATGGCAGTTAATTAAACCATATACAGCCAGGGAAAATATTACTTTTCCCCCTCCCTATGGACATTGTGGAGTCTATTGGTATGATGTCCCAGAAACCTTTACCCTACCTCGAACTTTCCCAACCCTTAAAAATGTAGTCACTAAATTTGGCTCAGTCCCCGATATTTATAATCACCTGACTTGGATAACTGCCAATGTATTTCCCAAATCATGGATACGCAATCCTCAAGTGATAGAATTTTTATCCTACGTTAGCCACTTAATGACTGATATTACTGATAAATTCAGCGGTGTTGGGATAGCTATGCGGATAGAAGTTACGGGAATAAAAGACGGGAATCAAGCTACCTACAGTTCTAGCTTAGTTCATGAGAATACGGCAGTTGCTGCTGGTTGGGGAACTGGTAGCATTGCCCAATTAATACTTGAGGGTAAACTCAAACAACCAGGGGTTGCACCTGTAGAAGCGGTACTAACAACAGACTTGTTTATACAAGCTATGGAGAGTCGGGGAATGACTCTGCAACAAGGATGGTATCAAGGGACTTGAGCAAATAATCCATAATTCATAATTCATGAATTACGAACATGACTACAATAGAAAAACGAAATCTATCCTAGGGTTGATGGCAACAATGTAAACATTGTATCTAATTTGGCTAGGGGTAATGTTTTTTCAGTGGCGTGCCCAATTGATCGCAGCGTATTAGCAAAACAGAATTTCCATTAATCCATGAATATTTATAACTTACTTGGTTTAACAGCATTTTTTTAATGATAGTAACACTAATATTCTGTTAGGTGATCGCGCCCTCGGCGGCTCATAAAGGAGCATCACCGTAAGGTGGGTACTTTGCACCATCGCGCATCGGTTATGTATGTACAAAACCCAAAAATCCCTGGTAATTAAAACAGAAGGAGGTTCGGTGATGCGAAATGCAATCAAACGGATAATTTGGTTTTGTTTGGGTTTGCTGCTATTAACAGGATTATTTACAATTCAACCAGTTTGGTCAATGGAAAACCGGGCTGGAGAGCAGGTTGTCATCAGTGCAAATGAAGTCATTAATGATGATTTATATGTGTCTGGCAATACGATTACCATTGATGGCACAGTTAAAGGGGATTTAATTGCTGCTGGTAGGCAAATTACTATTAATGGCACAGTTGAACAAGATTTAATAGCAGCTGGTCAAGCTGTGATAATTAACGGTAAAGTAAATGATGATGTGCGGATTGCTGGTCAAGTATTACAGTTAGGCTCAAAAGCAGAAATCACCGATGATTTGGTTGCTGCTGGCTACAGCCTGGAAACTAAGGTTGGTAGTAGTGTGGGTGGTGATTTAAGTTTTGGTGGAGCGCAAGCATTATTAGCAGGAAATGTGAAGCAAAACATCCTCGCTGCCATGAGTAGTTTAGAATTACGGGGCAAGGTGGATGGGAATATTAAGGTGAGGGTAGGTGGAGAGAAGGGTGAACCAAAACCCTTGATTCTGCCTTTTTTACCCCCTCCACCCATCTCAGCACCCCAAATAAGTTCTGGAATTACCATCACAGACTCAGGGCAAATTGGTGGGGAACTACGCTACGAATCAACTACTGATCCAATTATTAGTCCTTCAGCAAAAATTGAACGCCAGATTAGAGAAAGTATACAAGAAGCATGGGAAAAACCCAGTCCAACTGCAATGGCGTTACATTTCTTACAGCGTTGGCTGACACTATTAATAGTAGGATGGGTGTTGCTGTGGGTTGTACCTAATTGGACTCAGAGCATGGCAAATACAGTCAAGTCTCGACCTTTACCTAGTTTAGGCTGGGGAGTGGTAACTTGGTTAGGGGTGATAGTCGCAATTAGTGCGATCGCCATTGTTACTATCTTTCTCAGTATACTCCTGGGAGTAACCATAACTGGCTTGGTTCCACTCACCCTAGGAATTGGTTTTCTCTCTAATTTCGCTATATTTATTGGCTTTTTGCTATACATCAGTTACATTCCCCAGGTGTTGGTCAGTTTCCTAGGTGGTAAGTTACTATTGCAAAAAATGCAACCTAACTGGGCTGAGGGTAAAATGGCTCCTTTAGTAGTGGGTTTGCTCATCTTCATCCTACTTTCAGCCATACCTGTTCTGGGTTTGTTAGTAAATTTAGTTACCGTTTTCTTGGGTTTAGGGGCACTATGGCTCTGGGGACGAACCATACTCAAACCAACGAGCGATCGCCCTATGGCAACGGTGTAATATTTAATTAGGGCTTGACTCAATAGTCAAATACTTAATCCACATAGGACTAAGGACATATGCGGATGCGGTAGCGATCGCCATATCTATTGTACCGGATACGATAGAAGCATCTACGACCTCTTCCATACCGACGATAGCGATTATACCTGCGATAGCGGCGATATCTACTATAAGGACGATAACGGCGATAACGGCGATAACGGCGATAGCGGCGATATCTACCATAAGGACGATAACGGCGATAACGGCGATAACGGCGATACCGACCATAGCGTTGAGCAACCAAAGTTATGTTATCTTCCTCAGTAACCACAGGTTCGTTCTTTGTTGTTGAAACAAAAGCTTCAACTGGGGGAATAATTGAGAATGCTAGAGATGTAGCAACCAATCCCAAAAATGCAAGTTTAATCGACTTCAGCATAACAATCACATCCTTACAAGAACTGTGTTCATTAGATATGACGTTTTCCTAGCAAAGGAACAATAAATGTCACTAAATCTGTGATACTTGCAAACCGGGTCAGTCAATTACCATTAAAATGCTTTCTAATCTCCAGTTATCCAGTTCGGAGTGGCGATCGCTCCACAACTACAAAAACGCCTACTTACGCATTGTCCACAGTGACCATCATTATTTATTAACCATAGGCAATTGCTTTGCAAGATGGAAATTTAATACCCACTTTCTAATACATACATAGAATATTTTGTCAATGCGTATATTTACTTTAATTGTAGATTATTTTCTGGTTGACAAAGTTAAATTAATAATAATATTTAACATCTTATGTTTTAGCAGGTCTAAAAGATCCCCGACTTCTATCCTAGGAATTGTTACAATGTGCGGATATTGATTCATAAGTCGGGGAGCTGTTACCTCATTGAGGAGAAAAATCACATTAATCTACATAACAAGTTGTACCGCGAGCATTTTCCGGCTTGAATTCGTCGCATTTTCTCAGGCTTTGTCGCTGTAATGACCAACCATATGGTTTATCAGAGGTATCCGAACCATTAGGCATAACTGTCAGTCGGAAATGTGCTCCCCGGAAATTGGTTAACTTTGAAGTCGAATTTTTGAGATTAGCTGCTTCTAAATTGGCACCCATAAAACCAGCGTAAGATAAATCGCTATTTTCTAGGGATGCTGATTTGAGATTGGCACCTGTAAAGGAAGCTCCTTTGAGGTTAGAAGAGTTTAGGTTTGCAGACTCAAGATTAGCTCCAGTGAAATCAGCGTTTTCTAAATTGCTCTCAGATAAAATGGCTGATTGTAAATTTGCATTCCGTAAATTTGCCCCAAATAAATTTAGTTGACTCATGTCAGCACCACTTAAATCGCAACGAGGGCATACCCCAGTTTCCTTTAACTTTTGCAAGTCTCCTTCATTTACTGCCCAAGCTTGGGTTACTAATCCTAAAACACTGATTAGGGTAATGGAAGCAACAATTTTCAACTGCATATTTTTTAGAGATAATTCCATATCTGAATAATTTACACCAGTATATTATTGATATACTTACAATATACGATCAGTCATGAGTATCTCCGTATAAAGCACTAATAAAGCAACTATGAAACTATGATAAATAGTTATTTTCATGGTGGTAGAAATCTCAGTCCCTTCATAGAATAGGGATATCAAGGCTTATACAGAAACTCTATAGTCAACGAATTATGGTGTCCTCCCTAGCTTATTCACTAGAATGACTAGGGGGGATTATTATTTGGCAAGGATTTACAAAGCATGACAGCTTATTAAGTATAATTACTTATAAGAAAATATGATCTTGAAAATCTAGACAGGGGAAGAAGTATTTATGGCTAACCTTGGGTTTTGCGAATACCAGGTTATGTTCTATCCTAGCAGTTCTAGTCAATGAGATTGCTGACTTCGACTCTACTCCAAGCCGCTACGCGTCTACGCCATGACTGGGACTATCTTTGAATGCAACATAATATAACTAACATCCTGCTCCAACAGTTGATTTGGAGAAGGATTTTTTATATATTCCTGGGATGAGTGAAAAAGGTGTGGGAACAGTTAAAAAAGCTAAAAGCATTACTGTAAGATGATTTGTTGGATAATTAGCGATCAATCTATTCCTTTTTACCTTTGAAGCAAAATATGATGTGTTCACAAAGATGTCCGTTGCGATAAATACCTTGCTTTAACCGTAAATGCCGATAAACTATGGTCAAAGTGGTACATATCCGAAAACTTAACCATGACGGTTGTAGCCAACTCGATGACAATGTGGGAAACAGAGGATAATAATAATGACAGAAAAAAAATCCAAATTTTTAATTCCTGCTCTTGGTTTAGGAGCGATAGTGCTAGGAAGTATAGCAGCTTATATCTACCTCAAAGGTCCATCAGGGGATGCTTCTGGTGCTTGGGAAAGTGCCAAAATAGTGCCTGATGAGGCGTTGATGGCAACGTACATTACCACAGATCCTCAAGCTTGGGCAAAGTTAGAAAAATTTGGGACTCCTGAAGCTAGACAGTTGCTAGGTAAGGGTTTAGAAGATTTTAATCAAAATATGCTCAAACAAGGTGGTATTTCCTATGAACAGGATTTAAAACCTTGGGTAGGTGGGGTGATGCTTGCAGTTTTACCTCCATCTTCAGGAACAGAAGCTCAATTGCGTGCACCCTCTTCACCCAAAAAAGTGAGCCGCAGACGGACATCAGAACCGAATATATTACTGGTAGTGGGTATTAAAGATAAGTTAGCTGCCTTGAATTTTGCCAATAAATTAAAGTCGCAGAAAGAGGTTAAAAGCCAGGAGATAGAATATAAAGGGGAAAAAATCATCGAAACTACTAATAAAGGTAGTTCTACATATACTGCTGTTTTAAATAATACTTATGTGGTTTTTGCCCCTAACCAAAAACCGATAGAATATGCAATTGATACTTTTAAAGGAGAACCTTCTTTTACTACTAAAGAAGGTGCTAAAGATTTATTAGCTAAAGGAGCTAAGTTACAAAATACCGTTGCCCAAATTTATTTACCCGATTATGCGAGTTCTATACAACAACTCGTTGCTAGTAATCCAAGAACTGCCCAACTACCACCACAAACCCTAGCACAGTTAAAACAAGTAAAATCTATGGTTGCAGGTGTGGGAATTGATGATGCTGGAGTACGAATGAAAGCGATCGCAACTTTAGATCCCCAGTTGACTAAATTCCAATATAAAAATACTCCTGGAAAAATTATCTCTCGATTTCCTGGCGATACTATTGCCCTAATTAGCGGCGAGGGTATTAATCGTTGGTGGTCGGCAATGGTAGAGCAATCCAAAGATTATCCCGAATTCAATCAAGCGGTTAATCTTGTCCGCAGTCAACTACAACAATTTAATATCGATTTGGATAAAGATATTTTTAGTTGGATGAATGGAGAGTTCGGTATCGCTGCTATTCCCGCTAATCAAGGTTTATTGGCTGAAGTGGGATTTGGAGGAGCTTTTGTATTTAACACCAGCGATCGCAAAACAGCTGAAAGTACCCTATCTAAACTGGATAAAATTGTCCAGCAACAACCAGTTAATGTTGCTCAAACTAATGTGGGTGGTAAAAATGTTACTCAGTGGCAAGTTCCGGGACAAGGAGCTTTACTATCCCATGGTTGGCTAGATAGCAATACGGTATTTTTAGCTATTGGTAATTCCGTCGCCGAATCAGTTGCATCTGACCAAGGTAAATCTTTAGATCAAAGTGAGAATTTCAAAACTATTACTGGCTCTTTAGCACAACCAAATGGAGGTTACTTCTACTTGGATATGAACAAAACCTTATCTTTGATTAATCGGTTTGCCACTAGAAGGCAACCAATTCCACCAGAAGCAAATGCTATTCTCGGTTCTATCCACGGTGTTGGGATGGCTGCTAATAGTCCGAATAAATCTACTTCTGAAGTGGAACTTTTATTAGCTCTCAAAACAAAATAATAATGGACACAGTTGTATGGGCGGGTGAATACTACGGATACGCTACGCGAGCCCCAACTTGTGCAAACTGACCGTCGGGGTTTGCCCCGTTGTAGCGACTGCCGTCCAGGCTTCCAGCCTGTGGGCGGTATTTTAGGGATTAGAGTCATATTCTTCTTACCCTCAGTGAGGGAGCAAACCTAGTATTCGCCAGCAGCATCCTTAATCAGGAGAGGGTAAGAACAAGGTTTTTCCTAGAACGGTTCGGAAGTATCATCATCAATTTCCGCATCCCATCTAGCCGAGAATACCTGCTCCATCATTGCGTCTAGGGCATTAGCATTTAAGCAGCGTTCTCGCCGTTCTTGTAGGGGGGTAGAAAGGGGAATCAGCCGCAGACGGGTACTTTCTTGCACTAAATCAAAGTAGGCTTCCGCTTCTGGAGACTGCTGTAACTCTAAGTAATCAAAACTATAAATGTTTAAATACAAACCTTGGTTCGCAACTAGGGTAGAGCGGTGGGGATTGGCAAATACTTCAATCACATCTCCTTCACCCTCACTTTGTAATTGATCCTCATAGGTGTATACATAGCGTACTCGCCCTAAATCGCTCAGTAGTTGCCGGATATCGTGCTTATTTACAACCACGCCTGTATTGACAATGCACGGAGCCGGTATTTGAGTTTCAGGTAGATGGTAAGTCATAGTTCAATAGCTTGGGGAGCGGAGGTGAAGTACTACACAGCTAATAAAATGATATGCTTTATAGCTTTGTGGACCCCCTACATTGAAATTATCCTATTTTTGTAGGGCGATCACTTGACTGATAATCATAAGTTATTAATCATAGAATGGTATTATCAAACTACCATTCATACTTTTTTGACTAAATTGTTAAAAAAAGAGTATTTTTTTTAACAATCTAGGTATTTTCAACACTGAAACCAGCATAACAAAATTTTTGCGGTAAATTTCTCTTTCTAGCCAATCTTATTTAAAGCTTTAAAAAATTATCCTGGGGGTTGTGCCGGAACTCAGAGCGTCATCATCATGATAATTTGATGCTCTCATTCATAAATAATGTTACTAATATGACTAAAAATAAGTCTTGGTTTCCAAAATTATGCTTGTTATTTTTATCTAGCATAATTTTTTATACCTGCATTCCCTTGCCTTACATAAAAGGTTTGGAGTTTCAAAAAGTCTCACAATTAGCCCCAGTTATAGGTTTAGTGATTGGAGGAATGTTAGGGATTTTGGATTTAGCGATCGCTGGTTTGGGTATACCAGTATTCACCCGTAGTGCTGTGGTGGTGTTAGCTTGGATTGCGATTACTGGGGGGTTGCATTTGGATGGAGCTATGGATACTGCTGATGGATTGGCAGTAGATAATCCCCAGCGAAGATTAGAGGTGATGGCAGATAGTGCTACTGGGGCATTTGGAGCCATGACAGCAGTAGCAATAGTATTACTTAAAACTACAGCACTAGTAGATATACAGGAACATCGATGGCTGATGTTGATGGCTGCTTGTGGTTGGGGACGTTGGGGACAACAAATCGCGATCGCCTGTTATCCATACCTCAAACCCACTGGTAAAGGTGCTTTCCACAAACAAGCAATCCGCTCCTATAAAGATTTATTGCCGGGGTTGATATTACTAAGTATTTTCAGTTGTTTTACAACAACTTTATATAAAGAAAAGTTATATATTGTCACAGGAATTTTACTAACGGGAATTATAATGGCGATCACTACATCAGCTTGGTTTAATTACAAACTTGGTGGACACACGGGAGATACTTATGGTGCAGTGGTAGAGTGGACTGAAGCCTTGTTTTTATGTATTTTGACTGGTTTTTAACCGGATGACACACCTGATGCGAAACACTCTGTGTCCCAAGCATCTTAGCCCCGTGTCCGGGGCGATAAGCCATCAACTATCAACTAACACAACCAAGGATGAAAATGCTCTGTTTCTAATTCCTCAAGGGCGCACGCAATGCGCCCCTACTGGGTGCTTCTTAACTATTTTCAAGCTATTCCCACTCTGCTCCAAGCCGCGCTTCGCGCGTCTACATGAACAATATTTTGTCCACAGTCAAGGATCTGAAAATAATTACCTCACTCTGGGCGGGGAAACCCCAGGCCTACTCCGAACCCCCTATTTTCAAGTTAAACCTCATCCATCTTGAAATCTGGAGTTTTCATGTAGTGGCGTGGCAAGCGTCAAGAAGAGACGCACCAGACGCGGAGAGGGGGAGACACGGAGACACCGATGTGGTGGGGGCTTGAGGTACCCACCAATCGGGAGCCATCAAATCGCAGATTTTGATGGGGGACTTAGACCCTTGGGGCTTACCGCCCCGGACACGGGGCTTGGGACACATCCCGCTCCGCGTCCCCGTGTCCCCGCGTCCCCGTGTCATCCGGTTAAAATAGTGCAATAGGTGTAGGTTGGGTTGAAGAATGTAGACGCAACAGCGGCTTGGAGCAGAGTAACCCAACACCAGTAAAACTTTGTTGGGTTTCCCTACCGCTCAACCCAACCTACATTTTTAGGCGTGTCAGTCCACTACAAACACCTAATTTCCTTCAATAATCAAACCGGATTTCTATATTTATAGAAGAGATAAATATGAACAATTAGATATTTGAGGTTTGGTCTGCTTTTTGCTGCCTTTTACAGCCTGGGAACCTAATTCGTCATTTATTAATACGTCTTGAAGTCTAATTGCATTCAGTTATTTTTTCTGACTTGGGGGTCTGAACCATGATTCGCCAACAGTATCCTAGAAGGGTGACGGCTACTTTGAAAACACGCCCTAGGCTTTTCATTAAAAACAATTTATATACTTAGATGTATTGACAAAACGCATTTGTCTTTAACTAGTCATAAATGAACTCTAAATTAATAAATAGCCCCCCAACCTCCAATTTTGGGGGAGAAAAATAATTTCAATACCTCAAACTTGGGAGATTAGAGGGTCTACCAGTAGTGGAGTCAGAACAAACTCACCACTCAATTTAGGATACTCGCGAGAAAGCCAACCTAAATCTATTATTTACCAAGAATTTCGGTAACTTGATCCGCCATGGATTTATCCAAACGAGCACCGTGAACTTGTACTATACAAGAAGCCATATAATTTCCCCAACGGGCTGATTGTTGAACGTTTAAACCATTGGTTAATCCGTATAGCGTTCCCCCGGCAAAGTAATCTCCAGCACCAACAGTATCAACAGCTTTAACTGGAAATCCGGGAACCCGAACAATTTCTTTGTCTTGTACTACTAGACAGCCATTAGCACCATCGGTAATAAATGCGGTGTCAACCATGTCGCCAATTTTACTAGCGCAATCTTCAAGAGATTCAGTTTCACAGAAATGACGGGCTTCATCAGCATTGCAAAATACGACATCACAGTATTTTGTCACCAATTCGTGAAAATCATCGCTGAAGCGACTGACTAAAAATAAGTCAGAAAAGGTAAAAGCAATTTTGACACCGTGACGCTTGGATTGCTCCATAGTCTCAATACTGGCTTTTTTGGGATCTGGTGCATCCCAAAGATAGCCTTCCACATAACTATATTTACACTGAGCTAATTTTTCTACGTCAATATCTGTGGGAGCTAAAGTTGTAGAAACTCCCAAATGGGTACACATAGTACGTTCGGCATCAGGAGTTGTTAAAACTAAACAAGTTCCTGTAGTACCGTGGTTTTCATCAGTGGGGTGAACATCAAAATGAATCCCTGCTTCTAGTAAATCTTGGCGATAAAATTCACCGTTAGTATCGCGAGAAACCTTACCTGAATAAAAACCTTTACCACCACTTTGGGCAATCGCAATCATTGTATTAGCAGCAGAACCACCGGAACTCAATTCTAGGGAATGGTGTTTCAATTCCTGCAATAATCGCCCCTGTTTTTCGGAGTCCATAAGGGTCATACCACCGCGATTTAGGTCATGTTCCCGAACGAAATCGTCTTCCACTAACGCCAAAATGTCTACCATTGCGTTACCTACACCAAAGACATCTACTGACTTAGAATGTTCTGCTGTCATTGAATTCAAGTTTCTACTAAAGCTGCAATCTCAGTTTAGGGTAATTCCTGTCATTTCTAGAACCTATTTGGGATTGATTTACCAAGGTATAAGTCCAATACCCATTTGGGTTTCATGATTCCTTCTGTCATTTATCATGATTTTTCGGTTTCTTGAATTCCCATAATTACCAGGCTGGTTAAAACGGCTTTCCTAAAGCCTTTAAATTTCAAGAAAAGATACCAAATGGGTTCTATACAAGGGTGCGTTATGCTAAAAGCGCTCCGCGCCGAAAAGATTAGCAGATGGTGCCGTACTCTCGTCGGCAGGACACCCTACTGGATTGACACAGCTCAAATAGTGCAATAGGTGTAGGTTGGGTTGTTCGCGTTAGCGTTGCGTAGCAATAGAATGAAACCCAACACCAGTAAAGCTTTGTTGGGTTTCCCTACCGCTCAACCCAACCTACATTTTTAGGCGTGTCAGTCCACTACGTGTTTTTCAAAAATCAAATAGTAATCCTATATTTTCCTATTGACTCTCGCCAAACGCTACGTAAAATAAAGAATATTTTACGTCCCCGATGAAGACAAGTTGAAAGTGGTTGTTTTTTACGCTGGTAAACACATTCAACCTGCACCAATACCCTAAACATAAAATCCCCAATCGAATGGCTAATCAATCTGTTCCAGAAATTCCCGCTTATACTTGGAGTCGTCCCATAGGTTTAGGTTGGGATAAACCCTATACCGTTCGCTACCCTAGTAATATTGATGATGGTCCTTGGCAGGGAATGCCTTTGGGTGGTTTTGGTGCGGGTTGTATTGGCCGTTCTTCTAAGGGAGATTTTAACCTCTGGCAGGTTGATGGTGGGGAACATATTTTCCAAAATATGCCCGGTTGTCAATTCAGTGTGTTTGAATCAACTAGCACATCTTCCCAGGCTTATGCTTTGTGTACACAATCACCAGAAGATGGCAGTTTAGCTGCTTGGCAATGGTATCCTACTGCTGGAGGTGGAACATACCATGCCCTATACCCCCGCAGTTGGTTTGTTTATGAAAAGGTATTCAAAGTAAATCTCAGTTGCGAGCAGTTTTCCCCGATTTGGGCACATAACTACCAAGAAACTAGCTACCCGGTGGCGGTATTTCTCTGGAAGGCACACAACCCCACTACTACACCCATTACTCTCAGTATTATGCTTACCTGGGAAAATATGGTGGGTTGGTTTACTAATGCCCTCAAATCCCCGGAGGTGAAGATTAGGGATGATGGGAGTCCGGTTTATGAATATCAACCCCGGTTGGGTGAAAGTAAAAATAATTTTAATCATCTAGTTGAAAATACTGGTGCCACTGCCTGTGTTATGGGGCGTATGGGTATGAATGAACCCATCCAGGAAGGTGAAGGGACTTGGTGTATTGCTACCCGCAAACATCCCCAGGTAGAAATATTTCACCATACCCGGTGGAATCCAAGGGGTACGGGGGAAGAAGTATGGCAGAGTTTCTCAGAAGATGGTTCTTTAGCCAATGTTGTCAATGAAACTCCCGCAGAGTCAGGGGAAGAAATTGGTACTGCTTTGGCTGTACGCTTCACTTTACAACCAGGGGAAAGTTTAGAAATTCCCTTTACTCTATCCTGGGATTTACCAGTGACAGAATTTGCTGCGGGAGTGAATTATTACCGTCGTTATACTGATTTTTTCGATCGCAGTGGTAACAATGCAAAAGCGATCGCACTCACTGCACTACAGCAATATCAAGGCTGGCGGTCAAAAATTCAATCATGGCAACAACCAATCCTCAATCGCCCAGATTTACCAGATTGGTTAAAAATGTCACTCTTTAATGAGTTATATGACCTTACCAGTGGTGGTACTTTATGGAGCGCGGCAACAAAACAAGACCCCATCGGACAATTTGCGGTGTTGGAATGTTGGGATTACCGTTGGTATGAAAGTCTGGATGTACGGCTGTACGGCTCTTTTGGACTGTTGTTATTATTCCCTGAGTTGGAAAAGTCTGTGATTAGGGCTTTTGCCAGGGCAATTCCCCATAGCGATGAGCGCACCCGTGTAATTGGCTATTACTATACTATTGGGGCGGAAAGTCACCTGGCGGCTCGCAAGGTAGCAGGTGCTACACCCCACGATTTAGGAGCGCCCAATGAACATGTCTGGGAAAAGACTAATTACACTGCTTACCAAGATTGCAATTTATGGAAGGATTTAGGGGCTGATTTTGTCTTGCAGGTGTACCGAGATTTCCTGCTTACGGGTGCTGATGATGTGGAATTTCTTGCAGATTGTTGGGATGCCATTGTGCAAACCCTTAACTACCTGAAAACCTTTGATATTGATGGGGACGGTATCCCGGAAAACTCTGGGGCACCGGATCAAACCTTTGATGACTGGAAATTACGAGGTGTCAGTGCTTACTGTGGGGGATTGTGGATTGCAGCCTTAGAAAGTGCGATCGCAATTGGTAATATCTTAAGTAGTAGTTTTGTGGAGACACCATTTCTTGCATCTCCACAAGCAATGATTACTACCTATGAAACCTGGTTGAAAAAATCACGCCCTATCTACGAGTCAAAACTGTGGAATGGGCAATATTACCGCTTGGATAGCGAGAGTGGTTCTGATGTGGTGATGGCAGATCAACTATGCGGACAATTCTACGCTCGTCTATTAAATTTACCAGATATTGTGCCGAGCGATCGCGCCCTTTCTTCCCTGCAAACGGTTTATAATGCTTGTTTCCTCAAATTTTGTGGTGGTAAATTTGGTGCAGCTAATGGTGTACGTGTCGATGGTTCCCCAGAAAATCCCCAAGCTACCCATCCCCTAGAAGTGTGGACGGGAATTAACTTTGGACTGGCTGCTTTCCTGATACAGATGGGAATGAAAGATGAAGGGTTAACTCTGGCGAAAACCGTAGTACAGCAAATCTATGACAATGGCTTGCAATTCCGTACACCAGAAGCAATTACAGCTACAGGAACTTTCCGTGCAAGTACTTATTTAAGAGCAATGGCAATCTGGGCGGTTTATTTGGTTTTGAGTTGATAGTTGTTAGTTGTTAGTTGTTAGTTGATGGTTAACCTGAGTTCGGTATAAGGAAAGGGGCAGGTAGTATAGCGCTACGCGCTAGGGAATAGGGAACAGTAGGCTATCAAAGGGTTTGCTGGATTTAGAAATGTCCGCGCCCTAAATCCGTAGTGCTATAAGCTGAAAATATGGACTGGACTTTACCAAAATCTGCTTCACCCGAACTGACGTTATATCAAATCCGATAGCATCTGAATGATAAAAAACCGCAAAGACGCAAAGGACGCAAAGGAAGAGGAAGAGAGAGAGTAACTGAAATAATTCCGATACAAACGGAAACGATATTACTTATTACCAGGACTTACGCAATTGTCACAATCGGTGATTGGTGCGTGAGGTTACAAGCCTGATTGCTACGTTCAAATATTCTCGCAGCGTCAGGTAACGGCAATAATGCGGGCAGAAAATCTACACCGCATTTTGCCTTTCCTACAGAAAAAATATGCCAGTTGCGTAAGTCCTAACTTATTACTTATTACTTATTACTTATTACTTAGCTTACGCGGGTACTTGCACCTTTTCATTCCCAGCCAATCCAAACGCCTCATGGATGACTTGTAATGCTTTTATCCCTTGATGCTCATCCACTACACAGCTAATTTTAATTTCAGAGGTGGTAATCATTTGAATGTTGATTTTATGCTGGGCTAGTGCTTCAAACATTTTTGCAGCTATCCCCGGTTGCCCTACCATACCCGCACCAACTATACTTACTTTTGCGATCGCATTATCTAAAACTACTTCACCCCAACCACATTCTGCTGCGGCTTGTTGCAACATCTGTTGGGCAGATTCTCCATCCGCCCCCGTCACGGTAAAGGCAATATCCCTTGTGGGAATGCCATTAACTATATGACAACGCTGGGATTGAATAATTGTATCTACGCTAATATTGTTGTCTGCTAATAGTCCAAATATTTTCGCCGCCATCCCAGAAACATCGGGTACATGACGAATTGCCAGACGCGCTTGCTTCATATCTAAGGCAACACCACGAACAGGGGGAGTGTGGGGAGCAGAGGGAGCAGAGGGAGCAGAGGGAGTAGAGGGAGATTTAATGTCGAATGCTTGGCCGAGTGCAGCTACGGCTTTATCACAATCTTCAGAGTCAATCACACAACTTACCTTTACCTCACTGGTGGAAATCATCTGAATATTTACTCCCGCATCTGCCAGAGCAATAAACATTTTTGCCGCCACACCAGGACGACCAATCATACCCGCTCCTGCTATGCTGACTTTAGCAATGTTGGGTTGTACCATTACCTCCGCCTCCTCTGCTTCTGCCTGGGGATGACTGCGGAGTACGGGAGCTATGGCAGAGGCTACAGCTTCTGCTTGGTTTAAAATCTGTGTCATTACGGTGAAGGCAATGTCATTACTATTACCTTCATGGATGGACTGAATAATTAAATCCACATCCACATCTTGGCTGGCAATTTCCCCAAATAGTTGTGCTGCAACCCCTGGCTTATCTGGTACCCGTAGCAATGCTACCCTAGCCTGGTTGGTATCAAACTCTACATCATCCACTGGACGAGCTAGTTCTAAATTAATTAGCGATCGCTCTGATTTTGGAGGTGCTTTCACCAAAGTACCAGGCTCATTAGTCCAGCTAGAGCGAACCACCAAAGGTACGCCATAATTACGGGCAATTTCCACGGCACGGGGATGTAATACCTTCGCCCCTAAACTGGCCAGTTCCAACATTTCATCACAGGTAATTTCATCCATTAACTGTGCTGTGGGAACCAATCGTGGATCTGTAGTTAATATCCCTGGTACGTCGGTATAAATTTCACAAAAATCTGCCCGTAATGCCGCCGCTAAAGCCACAGCGGAGGTATCAGAACCACCCCTACCCAAGGTAGTAATTTCTAATTCTTCTGTACTACTGATACCCTGGAAACCCGCAACGACAACTACTTTACCCTGTTGCAGACATCTTTCTAATCGTTCCGTCTCAATCTTTAAAATCCGGGCGCGGGTGTGTTCAGCTTCCGTAACAATGCCTACCTGTGCTCCAGTCATGGAAATTGCCGATTGTCCCACCTCTTGCAGTGCCATACTCAACAAAGCAATAGATACCTGTTCCCCGGTAGACAGTAACATATCCATTTCCCGGCGACAGGGATTTTGGGAAATTTCATTGGCGAGTTTCACTAGTCCATCAGTAGTTTTCCCCATTGCTGAAACCACTACCACAACGGAATTTCCCAATTGTGCTGTCTGTGAAACCCGTTGAGCAACAGCTTGAATGCGTTCCACTGAACCGACAGATGTACCACCGTATTTTTGAACTATGAGAGCCATAACCGTAACTTACCAATTTGTGCCGAATTAACCAACGCTGTTAATTAACCCTGCTTAATAAAGTAGCCTAGAAGGCATTCCAAGTGTTTCCATTTTTAAGTTACCAGAATCCGCAGGTACACTTACCTATTACTTCACATTTTTTGAGCAAAAATTCAAGGGAAATCTTAACACTCCTTGCGGAAAGTCCCCCGGTGGAGTCTTCGGAACCGGGGGATGAGAGCTACAGAAAAAATATGCCAGTTGCGTAAGTCCTACTTTTGAATGCGTGACTTCTCCCCTTGGGGGGAGTAAGAGGGGGGTTGACTTTTGACTGACGCTCAGCGGTATACAGTGCTTTTGCAGAAGAGTTGTAGCTATTTCAAAACTGTTGGGTTGAGTTTGTACTGCGTATGCTTCTCTTTCTAAATCTTGCCTGTGGATATTGGTATACCGTAAAAAAAGTCGTCGGGCAGCTGGTATGGGTTGAATGTCTAGGCCCAATGTTTTCATTTTCCCTTTTCCCGCACATAATTGGGCTGCATGAACAGATTCATGGACTAGGGTTGGATTAGCAATATGTAAATCAAAAACGACTGGATTAATCCATATTTTTTTGTTAGCTACTTGTAATAAACCATAGGCTCCCCGCCTTGGTGGTAACTTGATTATCACCTCAAACCCATATTTTTCTAATTGATTCTTGAGCTGTAAAAATTGTCGAGGTGGTTTCTGGACTTGAGCAATTAGCAATGAAGAATAAAGAATCCCTACTTCTAACATTAGGAGCTTGTATAAATTTAACTCTAATTTAACGCTAACGATTCTCAAATGCTTCCGTGTTTCTCAGCACAAATCATGATGATTATAATTGCATTTAATGTGGCGGCAAAAAATGTAGTGGGAGCGTCTCGCTCCCTGTTTCCAGAAAGTAGGCAAGATGCTCCCTGCTGTAGCCGGCAAGATGCCCGCACTACAGCTGCCCTTCAAAATTAATGGTGGGACAAAGCACTAGGGGTACTTCACTTATCCACAAGAAAAGATAAGGGATTGCCCATATTTTCTGCAAAACCAAGAATACCGCGATCGCGGTGCAAATAAATTAATTTTCCTTGAGAATCAAATAGAAAAGTTCCTCCTCGTTGTGTCAAATAAGATGAATCTGGTACATAAGTATTCCAGTTGCTCAAAACTTCGGTCATATTTCGCAGGCGCAGGGTTGCCAGTTCAAAAGGACGCTGAAAGCCTTCTCCCCCAGCAGCTTTGAAAAAGGAACCTTTCATTGGTGGTAAGGGTGTACCCTGCACAACTTCCTCATCAGCAATTAACTGAGGAGCTTTCTTATCCCCTGTATAACCCCGAAAAACTTCCTTTAGGGTTCCAGGACTACCAATCCCAGCGCACATTAACATTAAATTCAGCCAAGCTTTTTGTGATGTTGATAGTATGGGCAATTGGATAGATAAACCGGCATAAAGGTCTAAAAGAGCATGAATTTCCGCTTTTGCATCCACAAACAGCCATTCAGCAGGGAATCCCGTATATTCACAAAACTTGAGTCCAGAATTGCGGTTGCCAATTCCAATAGCGCGAATTGTGATTCCTTTGGAAGAGAGCTTTTCTTTTTCCCTTTGCAGCCACCAAGCATATTCTAAATTATCAAAATCTCCCAATTGTGACCAAATCAGTACGAGTAATTGTGAAGCATTCGAGCAACCATCTAAAACAGGTTTAATTTCTCCATCGCTAACTCGCACGCGTTGAGTTTGACTCAAAATCGAGTAAATATCTGGGGATAGGGAGGATGTTTTGGTGTTCATTGAGGTGAAAGCAACAGTCTTCAGTATTATTTTAGAACCAAGGACTAGCTTGAAAATAGGGAGTGAGGGAGTTCAGGAGTAGGGGCGGGGTTTCCCCGCCCGGAGTGAGGGAATTATTTTCATCCTTGGTTGTGAGATTGTCTTGTGGAGGACTAACTTGAAAATGGTTAGGAGGCGCACAGTAGGGGCGCATTGCGTGCGCCCTTCAGGTGTTAGTCACAAAGCATTTTCATGGCTTGGTTGTGGGATTTTCCCGTGTAGACGCGCGAAGCGTGGCTTCTCGCAGAGTGGGACTAACTTGAAAATAAGGAGTAAAGGAGTAGGGGCGGGGTTTCCCCGCCCAGAGTGAGGGGATTATTTTTATGTTTGGTTACGTACAAATGGAGAGTATCCCAAATGTTTAAATTGGTAGTGCCCAGAGAAGCGCGTTGCGGGGGTTCCCCCCCCCGTTGTAGCGACTTCGGGGCATCTTGCCCACGTTTTATATGAAGGGAGCTTTCCGGCTCCCACTACCCTATATTTTTGAAAAATTGGGATGCTCCCTACAAATGTACATGAGAGCTAGCTAGAAAATAGGGAGTTCGGAGTTCAGAGTTCAGGAGTAGGGACGTATTGCGTGCGCCTTGAGGAGTTAGTCACAAAGCATTTTCATCCTTGGTTGTGAGATTTTCCCCTGGGGGACTAATACCAATTTGAAAAAAGAATGCGACAGATGGGTAGGGGTTTAGCACTGCTAAACCCCTACTGCTAAACCCCTACAAGTAATTTAATTTATGTGTCGCAAACATTATTTGAATTGGTATAACTTAAAAATAGGCGCGGAGGCCCGGAGTAGGGGCGGGGTTTCCCCGCCCGGAGCGAGGGAGGTATTTTCATACTTGGTGGTAAATTGTTTCATCGGGACAACCTGATTCAAGAGCAATATTTCATATAGGCTTTTTGATGTTCATCTCTGATTTCATTAGCTACCCAATCAGGCTCTAAAATTTTGACATTCGCACCATATTGTAAAATCCTCTGCCGAAACCAAAACCAGTAATCTATTTTGATGGCAATATCAACAAACTCTTCCTCTAAGTTACGACACAAAACAGACTCATCTGCCCTTCTAGGTTGATAAGTCGCTAATTTTCCGCTCATCCGGTAGCGAATTTCTAACGTGGGGAAATCACAAAATGACCAGTGAACATTTGATGCAGCACCGACACTCTCGATTCTGTCAATCCGAAAAAGATAGTTTTGGTCAATATTGGGGAAGGTTGTAAACCGCCAGGAACGCCAATCTGGGATGAATGCAAACAGATAAGCAATTCCATTATGCAAGCGCAATTCTGAGCGATCAATATCCCAAATTCTTGCGGTTCCATTGGCATTTCTATATCGAATTGTATAGCGGCGTTGCTGTCGAAATCTCTCCTGGAGTTGACGGACGATAATATCTAGCTTGTCTTCGCTATAGTCAACCGGAGGACTAAAATCGACTTTCACAAACTCGGGAATGTCTGATTCTGTGAGATTACCAATATGTTGAATTTGGTTTGCTTGCGCTGAAAAGCCCATACCAGATAGAAAATAGGCTGCTATTGCTAATGCTTGTCGCTGTTCTTGGGAGAGAAGTACGGGGAAATTTGACTCGACTAATTTGTAGGGATGATGGGGTGCGCTTTTGATTTCGATGCCGCAGTCTCTCAGTTTGCGAATTGTGCGGGTGATTTTTTGTTTGACATCTGTGTCATCAGATTTGCCGCGTTTTTCGAGGTATATAGAGAGCAAATCAGTTAGCTCTTCTCGCATTCTTGGTTTTTCGGCAAGAAGTTTGAGGATTTCTAGAGCAAAGGCTATTTGATTGTATTTGCCATCGCTTTTGGGAGACATATATTGTAGTCAAAATAAGTTCGCGCATTAGACGCACGAAGTGCGGCTTCCCGAAGGGTAGACGCAAAGGCGCATTAGACGCGAAGCGGCTTCCCGAAGGGTAGAATCGTTCTTCAATAATATCGAAAAATGTAAATTCATACTTCCATTCAGCAACGCCGAAAAATAAATGTAGGTTGGGTGGAACGAAGTGAAACCCAACAATACCAAAGTTTTTGGTTGTTGGGTTACTCTACTCTTCGAGAAAGCTTCGCTTACGAGAAGCCCCTTCGGGTCTACGTCCCTCAACCCAACCTATCGCCTACTATAAATATTGTAATAAGCGCATCCTTACCGATTTGAGTGTACATCACGAGGCTCAAATATGATGTAAATCATAAAGCAGCATTAAAAATTTGTTGTGCGGTTAAATTTAGCTCTGGGAATGTACGAGAAACAATACGCTCATCTCCCCTAAATGTATTAACCTGGTACTCATCATCAAACAATTGATAAATTGATAAAGTTGGCTGCTTTGGGTTACCTATATATTTCATCCCACCCAAACCAAGAAAATCTACAATCCAGTATTCTGGTATTTTTATTTCTTCATACTCCCCTTGTTTTTTATAGTAATCATCGCGCCAGTTTGTACTAACGACTTCAATGATTAAAGGGATAGAAGTACCACACTCAACTGTAGAATAATTTGTCCACAGTTTTTCTGATGTTAAGGCAGGTTTATTCAGAATTAATATGTCTGGAGAATAAGCAGAATCGCTATTCGCTGATTTAAGTAATGCAGTTTTGGGAATGAAATAAGGTAATTTTAGCCGTGTAAACTCTACTACTAATTGAGTATTTAAAAATCCCGTAACTTCTTCATGTTCCCCTGATGGCTGCGACATTTCTACTATTGCTCCATTATGCAATTCGTAGCGTTTTACTGAATTTTCTGGAATCCATAACAAAAAATCTTCAACTGTTATTGGTTTGAATAATGCTTGAGTCATATTACCACCGAAACAATTGAAACAGTTAACTATAATTTGAAAGCGTTGCCGGGAATCATTGATTTGAAAGATGATTATATCACTATGTATGGAGTGTACACAGCAATTTCAATCCCGTTGCCGGGAATCATTGATATGAAAGCTATCAAACAACCTAAGATAAGTGAGAATTTGGCAGTTTCAATCCCGTTGCCGGGAATCATTGATATGAAAGAAAAAGCGATTAATGCTGTGTACGCTCCATTCATGTGTTTCAATCCCGTTGCCGGGAATCATTGATATGAAAGAAAATTCATCAAAATACCAAAAACCCCATTGCATAGGTTTCAATCCCGTTGCCGGGAATCATTGATATGAAAGCTTGGGGTCTTCCTTATTTTTATAATCCTAATTGGCGTTTCAATCCCGTTGCCGGGAATCATTGATATGAAAGATGTTCCCCCTACATTTAAAGGGAAGAAATTAAAAGTTTCAATCCCGTTGCCGGGAATCATTGATATGAAAGTTTCCTCTTGGGTAGCACTTTTAAATGACTCCTGTTTCAATCCCGTTGCCGGGAATCATTGATATGAAAGTTCCCAAGGCTTACAAATATCTGCTTCCTTGGAAATGGTTTCAATCCCGTTGCCGGGAATCATTGATATGAAAGTCCCATACTTCCAATCGATCATTTCCGCTTGCATGTTTCAATCCCGTTGCCGGGAATCATTGATATGAAAGCATAGAGTTGACCATTAGATGACAATTAACTAGATGTTTCAATCCCGTTGCCGGGAATCATTGATATGAAAGGTTCTACTAACACGATTAAAAAATGGCTAGCTTCCGTTTCAATCCCGTTGCCGGGAATCATTGATATGAAAGTTCTCAGTTGGTAAGATGGCGCAAGGAATCAGCCTGTTTCAATCCCGTTGCCGGGAATCATTGATATGAAAGTCTTTACTCTCATTTTTATTACAAAAAACTGATGAGTTTCAATCCCGTTGCCGGGAATCATTGATATGAAAGTCCGCCAGCCAGAACCCAATAATAGAGCCATTCCTAGCAGCAGTTTTGGCGGGACCGTTTTAAAAGTCCATTTCAGCCGTTGCTAGGAGCAAACCCATAAGCATACAAAACGCTGAAAGTATTGAATTGTCAAGGTTCTGTAGATTTGGCGGGGGACGGGGGTTTTCGCCCGTGCTTTCCCCCGCCAAAAATTAAGTTGGCTTATCGGTTCATCATAAGACTACTTTACTCCACCACCAAATATAACTTTACAAAACTTATAACCATTAGACAGAAAAAAAAGTAGTTGTTATCAAAAAATGACTACAACATTTCCGAAACCAGGGTTAAACTGTGTTCAATGGAAATACAGACAAATCCATGAAACTTTTTTTACAACCGCTTTACTCACAAACCAACCCAAGAGTAGAGAATTGTCCTTTGGGATGTACTACCACATGCATTGTCTCTCAAAAAGCACCGAAGTTGCAACCAGCAGAGGGATGTGTTTGTCCCCTATCGTCGCACCAAGTAAATACTTATAAAGAAATTATACATGGGGATGCAGATATTATATTTAACAAATCCGCTACTGGTGATGGAAAGTCCCTTGCAGCAAATTTACCAGGATTAATAGATCCTGACTTTCGTATTATGGGATTGTATCCCACCATTGAACTGGTGGAGGACCAAGCCGAACAACAAAATAATTACAACGCGCTGTTTGGTTTAGATGCCTCCCAACGGGTAGACCATTTATTTGGTGCGGAATTAAGCAGACGGGTTAAACAAGCAGAAAAAAGTAATAAGTTTCAAGAATTATGGTTGGCAATAGAACAAAAGCCAGTTTTACTGACTAACCCTGATATTTTCCATTACATTACTCACTTTCAATACCGTGACTCTGCTTATAGTCATGATTCGCTACCGTTGATATTAGCAGAGTGGCCTGATTTGTGGGTGTTTGATGAGTTTCCTATTTTTGCAAGCCATCAAGAAACTGCTGCATTAAATAGCCTGACTTTTATTCGTCGTAGTCAATCAAATCAATCTCGTCCCAGACGCTTTTTGTTCACCTCTGCAACTCCAAAATTGGATTTTATCGAACAACTCCGCCAAGCGAGTTTTAAGGTAGCTGAGGTTGAGGGGGTTTACACAAGTGAGGAGACAAAAGGATTTCGTCAAATTCTCCAAGCTGTGGAATTGGAGTTTGTGGAATTACCAAAGGATGGGGACACGCAGACATGGTTAAGGGAAAAGATTGCCACCATTGAAAATTTACTGAATGCAGAGTCAAAAGCCAGGGGATTGATTATCGTTAATTCGGTAGCAAAGGCTGGTATGGTGAGTCGTTTGCTAGATAATTTGTTACCAGGGGTGATTGTTCGAGAAATTAGCGGACGTATAGATCGCTACCAAAGGTTGCAGGTGCAAAGGGAATTGAAGGATGCACAACAGCCAGTTTTAGTGGTGGGTACGTCTGCGGTTGATGTTGGGGTTGATTTTAAGATTCACCTGTTGATTTTTGAAAGTAGCGATTCTGCAACGGTGATGCAGCGTTTGGGACGTTTGGGAAGACATCCCGGTTTTAATGCTTATACGGCTTTTATTCTCATGCCTAATCATACTCCTTGGGTGATGGCTAGACTGCAAGAAAAACTAAATCCCAATCAAACGGTGACACGAGAGATTATAACAGATGCAATTAGTTATGCATTTGACCCACCGAAAGAGTTTGACAAATATCGCCATTGTTGGGGTGCATTGCAAGCACAGGGAATGTTTTCGCGGATGACTCAGGAAAATGGGAAAGTGAGTCAGTTGGTGCGGGAACGGATGACAGAAGATTTGCAGCGTGTTTATTCTCAAAGCATCAAATCAGCAAGGTGTTTTTGGTATAAAAAACAGAAAACTGATGTTGAAAAAGCTATCCAAAAGGAATTGTTACGTTTCCGGGGAGGTTCTGCACTACAAGCTGCGGTTTGGGATGGGAATAATTTTTATACTTACGACTTGCTGAGATTATTACCTTATGCATTAGTGGAAGTTATTAACCGGGAAACTTTTTTAAATGCAGCTATAAATTGTGGACGGGGTGAAGAAGAATTTGCCGATGATTTTATCAATGTCTATCTGTGTATTCAGTCTTGGGTTGAAGAACGAATTAATATTAGCTTGCAATGTAACCGTAGCAGCAGCGAGTTAAAAGTTGGGGAACTTTGTTTAATAGATAAATTAAATTTAATTGGACATCCTCAATCTGATGTAATTAGCTGTTTACGGCAAAAGAAGTTACTTACTTTTTTAGTTCCAGTCAACAAAAATAAACTCAGTAGTCATTGGGAAGTGAGCCGCACTCTTAATCTTAGTCCTTTATTTGGTTTATATCGTTTAGTTGATGGTAGCGAACAAGCTTATGCATGTGCATTTAATCAGGATGCCTTGCTTTTGTCAGCTTTAAAGTGGCGTTTGAAAAAGTTTACCACTGCGCGATTTGAATCTTCTATATTTTGACTAATAAATAGACTGGATACAAGCCGTATGGATTCATTTGTGGAGAATCAAAAATGTTTTCTGAATTTCATTAGCCCCTCAATACCCTACACGGGAGCATCCCATTTTTTCAAAAAGCCCTCAGGCTAAAGCCTGGGGCTATAGGAACCAAGCCCATCTACCCTGCGGGAACGGCTAAAAGCCGAACATGGGCTAAGATTCACATCTTGCACCATAAGATTATTGAGAAAATTAGAGTCTGAAACCCTTAATTTTTCGTAACCCACCTATGCCCACCTTACCCTTATTGAGAAAGTGCAAGATATGTGAAGAGGGGTTTATAGCCCACGTAGGTGGACTTTGTCCGTGTAGCGATACCCTTCTAGGGTATTGCATAAAAATTGGGATGCTCTCCCCTACACTGAAGGCTTTGCCTACATCGATGGGGTAATAATTCTAAATTCTCTATTCTTCATTCTAAATTCTAAATTCCCTTTGACTTATTATGTCTACTCTACTGCAAACCCTCCTCATTGAAACCTTACCAGCAGATACAGACCCAATTTTGCATTTATATATAGAGAAGTTACTACCATCTCTAGAAAGAGAATTTGCTTTAATTTCAGCTTTGGGTGGTTCCTATGAGCCACATTATCAGATGTTATCTCAACTTGGTGATTCCTATGCCCAAGAAAAAGCACAAAGATGGTCTAATAGTGCTGACCAAAGTTTATTAGTTCACGTCCTCAATGGCTTACTTACGGCATGGAACATCAGTAAATATTTACATAAACCTTTGTCAGATGTTGAAAAATATTTACTTTGTTTGGGATTAACCTTGCATGATTATAACAAGTATTGTCATGGTCAAGGAGAAGAAACACCAAAAAATTGGCAAGTCGAAGATATCATAAATCTCTGCCGTGAATTAGGAGAAAAACTGGAATTTCAATTATTTTGGTCAGAATGGCAAGACTATTTACCTGAGATAGCTTATTTAGCACAAAATACCCAGAACAAAATCGGCACAAATCTCTATCCTGCTAACTGGGAAATGTCTAAAATTACAGACCTTCGTCGGTTAGAAAATCCTCTATGTCGTTTACTTACTTTTGGTGACATTGCTGTACATTTTAGCGACCCAGCAGATATTGAGACTCAAACTAGAGGAGATAGACTGCGAGAACAGTTACGGTTTTTAAATATTAATAAAAAACTGGTTTATCATCGATTGAGGGATACTATAGGTATCTTGAGTAATGGCATTCATAACTCCACAATTAAATTTGCTAAAGAACTAAATTGGGAGCCAATTTTATTCTTTGCCCAGGGTGCAATTTATCTAGCACCACCAGATAGTGAAACTCCAGATATTAATAAACTTCAAAAATTTATTTGGCATCAAATTAGTGAAGTTTTGGGAGATAAAATATCAAGTGGAGACATTGGTTTTAAGCGAGATGGTAAGGGGTTAAAAGTTGCACCACAAACCTTAGAATTATTATCACCAGCCGAATTAATTCCCAAAATACCACAGGTCATTGAAGTCAAAGTAGCGAACATTAAAAACCCTGCCACACCCAAACGTTTGGATAAATTAAGTTTAACTGACAGCAAACAAGAATTTCTGAAAAAAGGTGCAGATATTCGTGCTGATAGGATTGCTGAATTTATTTTTCTGACTCAAAAAGAATTTTTTAGTGATTCGTCCACATATATTAATTGGATGCTGAATAAGTTAGGAATTCAGGACAAAATCTCACCCGAACAAACCCAAATACAATCCGGTGGTGTTAATTATGGATGGTATCATGCCGCAGCATATTATGTTGCCAGCCATGCAACTTTAAAACCAGAAGATATATCGGGAAGAATGGAAATATGGGCGGAAGAATTAGCAACTTGGGCAAGTGATAATAATTTACTCCCACCACATTCTAGTCCTATCCGTGATATTTTCTATCAGTATTTAGCGCAATATTTAGAAGTGAAAGGATGGGAAAATAATAATTCGTCTTTTAGCGAAGAATTTGCTAGTTACATTAATGCTAAAACTAAAGCAGCAAAACAACCAATTTGTTCCTTAAGCTCTGGTGAATTTGCATCTGAAGACCAAAGGGATTCAGTGGTTTTATTTAAACCCCAGCAATATAGTAATAAAAATCCTCTTGGAGGGAGACAAATAAAACGTGGTATTTCCAAGATATATGCTTTAGAAATGCTATTAAGACAAGCTTTTTGGTCAGTACCTGCCGGTAAATTAGAAGAACAGCAACCAGTATTCTTATATATCTTTCCTGCCTATGTTTATTCTCCCCAAACAGCTAATGCTATCAAATTATTAGTTAATAGCATGAAGCAAATTAACCTTTGGGATGTCCACAAACAATGGCTGGAAAATGAAATGAATATGAGTGCATTACAATCAGTTGCTTGGTTGAATGATCAAGCAGAATCAGGACGCTTTCAACAGGATAAATATAATAAAGAAGATTTGCCTTTTATGGCAATGAGTTACACCACAACCAGAGGTAAAACCCTCACTGATGCTTGGGTACAACCTGCTTTCTTAGCATTATCCCTACCCATATTATTAGGAGTGAAGGTAATAGCTACTAGTAGTTCGATTCCACTTTATAACAGCGATAGTGATTTCAAAGAATCTGTAATTCTCGATGCACCAGCATCATTTTGGAACTTACTGGGATTATCTAATGCATTACGAATTCAGGATTTTGAAAATGCCATGCAGCGACTTTTAATTGCCTACAGTCTCCATTTAGAAACTCGCAGTTCTCCACCAGATGCAAAATGGCGAGATTTAATTAAAACAGTCCGGGAAGTGACAACAAATGTACTCAATATTTTTTCTTTAGCGCAAGAAGGATTAAGACGTGACAAACGAGATATACCTAGTCAAGAACAAGTTCAACGCTATTGGCAATATGCCCAAATTTGGGTAAAACAAGATAATTTAACCACAAATCCAGGAGCCTACCTGATGAAAATAATCGAAAAAATAGTCCAACAATATCGCGTATTTTATAAAGCAAATCTTAGCGAATCAAGTCATACAATTTTACTACCAATATCCAAAGCTTTGGAAGATATTTTATCGGTACCACAACAATTAGATATGGATGATTTAATATTGGAAGCTTCCGGAAAAATTCAAGATGCAATCAAACGTCAAGAGATTTATAAACGACCATTAATGATGGATAAAACTGTAGATTTTACCACCAGAGAAGAACGAGAAATAACAGCAATTCGTACTTTTATGACAACCTGTGTTCGCGAACTATTTATGGAACTTTATAAAGGCGATCGCGCTTTACTCCAAGAGAACCGTAACCGCATAAAATCAGGAGCAGAATTTGCTTATCGTTGGCTCTCTTTACAAGAAAAAACAACAACAAAGCCTTGATTTATTTGTAAAATCCAAACTAATTCCCTTTGCGTCTTTGCGTCTACCCTACGGGAAGCCGCTCCGCGTCTAATGCGTGAGATAAATTATCCCATATCAGGAGTAAAATAATGAGCATTCTCGAAACATTAAAACCCGAATTTAATTCTATCTTTCCCCGTCTAGCATCAGGAAAATATATCCACTTCATCCTCCTACGCCACAGTCAATCATTTCCAGTATTTCAAACAGATGGAATTCTCAATACTGCCCGTACCCAAGCAGGTTTAGGAACCACAGATGAGAGCAAAAAACAAATCAGCCGTTTAGTAATATTCAAACGCAAACAAACCACCCCCGAACGACTTGCTGGGCGAGAATTACTCCGTGGTTTAAACCTTACTACTGCTGATGCATCTGACAAGGATAAATACTGTCAATATAATGGTGAAGATTCTTGTAAAAAATGCCCCGATTGTATTATTTATGGATTTGCGATTGGTGATAGTGGTTCTGAACGTTCTAAAGTATATTCTGACTCGGCTTTTTCCCTCAGTGCTTACGAAGAATCCCATCGTAGTTTCACATTCAATGCACCCTTTGAAGGGGGAACAATGAGCGAAGCTGGAGAAATGCGGAGCAGCATCAATGAATTAGACCATGTAATACCAGAAGTGACATTTCCCACTGTGGAAACTCTACGAGATTCCACCTATGAAGGCTTTCTTTATGTATTAGGAAATTTACTGCGTACTAAAAGATATGGTGCTCAAGAGTCCCGCACAGGAACAATGCGAAATTATATTGCCGGAATAGTATTTTGCGATGGTGAAATTTTCAGCAATCTCCACTATACCCAGGCACTTTATGATGCCTTGAAAGGTGATGTAGATGCTCCAATTAGTGATGTTTTACAGCAGGTAGAAACAGTAGTGAATAATTTACTCAATGACGAACCTGTACGCAAAAAAAGGCTTATTTTTGGTTCTGAGTTGGATGATTTAATGAGTGAAGTTAGCACACTTTACCAAGATGAAGCGCGTTTAGCAGAAACTATGACTGCACTATATGAACAAACTAAAACCTATGCAGCATCATTTGGTGCTTTGAAAAAAGCAAAGAAAAAATAATTAGCAATTATCTCGTTAAATCGTAGTGGACTGACACGCCTAAAAATGTAGGTTGGGTTGAGCGATAGGGAAACCCAACAAAGCTTTACTGGTGTTGGGTTACTCTGCTCCAAGCCGCTGTTGCGTCTACATTCTTCAACCCAACCTACAACAATTACGAATCTCAAGGTGGTTTTGGTTTAGTAGTTCTTTTCATTAATTTTGATAGTAGTGCGGGCATCTTGCCCGCTTTCTGGAAACATGGGGCATCTTGCCCGCTTTCTGGAAACATGGGGCATCTTGCCCGCTTTCTGGAAACATGGGGCATCTTGCCCGCTTTCTTACAGCAGGGAGCGAGACGCTCCCACTACAATTGTTTTACCCCTTATAACTAATGTGGTAGAACACTACGGCATAACACACCCTACCTTGATGTAAAAAAACTCAAAGTTTCTCCAAATACAAATGGCACTATATCACTGCACATTGACACTACATGATAATGTTTTCTTCGCCACACGGGAAATGGGAATTCTCTATGAAACTGAAAAATATTTACATAATTGGGGGCTAAGTTTTGCATTATTTACTATGAATTACATCCCCCAACCATACCGCCTACAAGGAGAATTAGCACAAAAACCGACATATTTAGATGCAAACGCCGAACAAAATCTTCTCCATTTAAATCAAGCAGGAATTTATGTATTTCCCGCCCAACCTATCAATTGGTCATATCAAATTAATACCTTTAAAGCTGCTCAAGTTGGGTATTATGGAAAGTCAAAACAGTTTGGTGATAAAGGTGCAGATAAAAATTACCCAATTAATTATGGTAGGGCAAAAGAATTAGCAGTTGGTAGCCAATATCGAACTTATATTATTGCACCCGATACTATCCAAATTCCCCGTTGGATACGTTTAGGAAAATGGGCTGCCAAAATCAGAGTAGAAGCAATCAAAATTCCTGATAATGTTATTCAACACAAATCTGGTAATTACACCTGCTTACATCCGTTAAATCCATTAGATTTGCCAAGTGATACTCAAATACTGCTTTATAACAGAATTGTCATGCCTCCTGTAAGTTTAGTAAGTCAGGCACAATTACATGGTGCATATTTAGTAGCGAAAAAAAATGACGAACATAAAAAAGATGAGTGGCAAGCTTTTAAATCAACCTTAAATCTTACCCAATACCAACAGTTACCAGAAGCAATTAATCTACCAACAGGAGTATTTTATGGAGCCGGAAACATCACTGCTACCGCATAAATCTACTACATTACATTCCATCGTTATCGAACTTGCTGCTACTGATGTGGGAGAGATTCCCCCGACTTTATCCCGTGCATTGCACGCCCTAGTTCTCAAGTGGTTAGCAGCAGGAAATCAATCTATTGCTGAGGCTGTTCATGGCAGTCAAAATTCACCATTAACTATTTCCGGATTGTTAGGAAATCGTCGTCGCGGTGGAGTGCGTATAGGAGATTATTTTTATTTTCGCATTGGCTTGTTAGATGGTAATTTAATTCAACCATTAATGCAGGGACTGGAACTGTCGGAAGCTCAATCTATAGTATTAGCAGATTTTCCATTTGTACTGCGAAATATGTACGCCCTTCCAGGAACACACCAACTTGCTGGTGCGGCTGATTATGCCTTATTATCTCATCCACCACAAGTTTTAAATGACATAGAATTAAATTTTTTATCCCCTACTAGCTTCAAACAAAATCAAGGGGTGCAAACCTTTCCTTTACCCGAATTAGTATTTAACTCACTACATCGACGCTGGAATATTTTCGCGCCAGAACAGTACCAACTTCCAACTTGTGAATGGAACGCTTTAGTTACAGCCTATGAACTCAAAACCTATGCCTTAAAAATGGAAGGAGGTACAGAAGTTGGGGCGCAAGGTTGGGTACGCTATCGATTTAAGGAAGTTGAAATAGCCTGCATTGCAACAACTTTAGCGAACTTTGCCTTCTTTGCCGGGGTAGGGCGTAAAACGGCAATGGGAATGGGACAAACGCAATTAGGTAATTCAAAACTCAAAATTCAAAATTCAAACACTCAACATTATCAGAAACCTCGTAAAAAAGATTTGAGGCTAAAGTGAAATGAACGAACAATTTTATCTTCCCCTGGCTTATCTCAATGCTTGGGAATATTGCCCCCGTCGTTTTTTTCTGGAATATGAACTTGGGGAAAATGCTGATAACGAACACATAATTATTGGTCGCCATTTACACCGAAATGTTGATGATGAAGGTAAGTATATTGAAGGTGACAAAATCATTTACCGACATCAGTGGGTGTGGTGCGATCGCTTACTCATTAATGGTATTATCGATGCAGTAGAAGAGAAGGATAACCAGCTAATCCCCCTGGAATTTAAAAAGGGACGGATGGCAAATCATCTCAATGACCATTTTCAATTATGTGGTGCGGCTTTGTGTCTGGAAGAACGCACGGGAGGCTCTATTCCCTACGGAGAAATTTTCTACTACGCTAATCGTCGCCGGGAGCGGGTGAAATTTACACCTGAATTGCGACAAGCTACGGAAATAGCAATTCAAGCCGCACGTACTGCAATTGGTGGGAAAATGCCTGCACCCATTGAACATCGTCAAAAGTGTCGGGATTGTAGTTTGCAGCATATTTGTTTGCCCAAAGAAGTCAAAAAAATGGCGTTGTTGAATCAAGATAGGAATTTGTCTCACGCAGTGAGCCACTTGCGGTGGACGGGTTCCCCGGCATAAGCAAAGTGGCGAACCCGAAGGGAGGCGCAGAGGCGCAGAGAATAAGAGTTTACAGGAATTTTCGGGCGTTGCTGATTATAAATATGAATTTACCTCGCGCAAAGACGCAAAGGCGCAAAGTTACAAAGAAAAATAAGGGTAATTTTGACATTTCATATCCTGATTCAGCAATGCCAATCTTCGAGTTCATGTTCCAATTGAGCAATGCCCAAAAAGTTACTCCTTGAGGTATAAGTCATGTCAGTTCTTTACGTTACTCAGCCAGATGCAGTGTTAAGTAAAACTGCGGAAGCTTTTAAGGTTGCTTTAAAACAAGAGGATGGTGGTTGGGAGAAAAAATCGATTCCTGCCCAAACCGTGGAACAGGTAGTGTTGATGGGAAATCCCCAAATCACTGGTGATGCTTTAGTATATGCTTTGGAGTTGGGAATGCCTGTCCATTACCTTTCTGGTTTCGGTAAATACTTAGGTTCAGCCCTTCCTGGATACTCCCGTAATGGTCAGTTACGATTGGCACAGTATGCTGCTTACTCTGACACAGAGCATCGTTTGGAGATTGTCAAAAGTATTGTGACTGGTAAAATCCAGAATCAGTATGCTGTTTTATACCGTCGCGGACAAAAAGATAATCCCCTCAAATCCCGGAAATTGCTAGTCCAAGAGCAAACAACCCTGGATGAAGTACGGGGTGTGGAGGGATTAGCAGCACGGGAATATTTTGGTGCTTGGTCATCGATGTTGGGGGAAAAATGGTCATTTAATGGCAGAAATCGCCGTCCTCCCACGGATGCAGTCAATGCCTTGTTAGGGTTTGCCTATGGACTTTTGCGGGTACAGGTAACGGCTGCTGTACACATGGCTGGTTTAGATCCTTATGTTGGTTATTTGCATGAAGCTACTAGAGGACAACCGGCAATGGTTTTGGATTTGATGGAAGAATTCCGTCCTTTGGTTGCGGATAGTTTAATATTTGCGGTGATTAGCCATAAGGAAATTAAACCCAGTGATTTTACGGATAATCTTGGTGCGTATCGGCTGACGGAAGCTGGACGCAAACAGTTTTTGCAAGGGTGGGAACGAAAAATGAATGACGAGTTTAAACATCCTATTTTTGGCTATCGTTGTAGCTATCGTCGGGCAATTGAGTTGCAAGCACGTTTGTTGAGTCGGCATTTACAAGAAGGGGTTCCCTATAAAGCGCTAACTTTACGATGAGTACTTTGTTTTACCTGATTATTTATGATTTGCCGGACAATAAAGGGGCGAATAAGCGGCGCACCAAATTGCATAAAATGCTAACTGGTTATGGAACTTGGACGCAGTACAGTGTGTTTGAATGTTTTTTGACTGCCGTGCAGTTTGCTAAACTGAGGGTACAAGTTGAGAACTTGATTAAACCCAGTGAGGATTCAATCCGTATCTATGTTTTGGATGCTGGTTCGGTACGTAAGACGATTACTTATGGTTCCGAGCAACCCCGGCAGGAGGAAACGATCATACTTTGATGTTATGATGATGTTGGTGGATTTTTCTGGCAGGGGAAAGCACAGGCGAAAACCCCCGTCCCCCGCCAAATCGACAGAACCTTGAAAATTCAATAGTTTCAGCGTTTTGTGTGTTTAGAGGTTTGCTGTTAGCAATGGCTGAAATGGACTTTTAAAACGGCCCCGCCAAAACTGCTGCTAGGAATGGCTCTGTTCTTGGGTTCTGGCTGGCGGTGTTTCATATTAATGATTCCCGGCAACGGGATTGAAACGAAAGATACGCTCAAGGAGAAACCCGCCGAACATTAGGTTTCATATTAATGATTCCCGGCAACGGGATTGAAACATCCAAGCTCAAGGCACGGCTAACACAGCCAGCAGTTTCATATTAATGATTCCCGGCAACGGGATTGAAACTTGCCACTATGAATTTATTCCAATCCCGCAAATGTTTCATATTAATGATTCCCGGCAACGGGATTGAAACTCACCAGATGTATCAACTTCCCGATACCTGCTTCTAGGTTTCATATTAATGATTCCCGGCAACGGGATTGAAACAGGGAGGCTTTGTAAAGTAACCCTGGCTTGTGCCAGGTTTCATATTAATGATTCCCGGCAACGGGATTGAAACACTTATTATGGATGCTTAAATTTAAATGGGGGTTATAGTTTCATATTAATGATTCCCGGCAACGGGATTGAAACAAATAGCGCAGCGTTATACCGATTCACTTTGTGATACAGTCATGGCTTGGGCGAAAGCATTGCGCCCCTACATAGGGTCTGCTGCTAGTATTTTTTATCTAAGTCCCACTAAGAGACTTCCAGATAAAAAAACATCCCATAGTTATCAAGCAACAAAACATGTAAACTTCACTGTCAACTGTCAACTGTCAACCGTCAACCATTCTTGTGGGATAATTTATTTCCTGGGGTTCCCTAAGAGGGGGATAGACGAGTCATCTCAAATAATTGTTGGGCGCTTCTGCCTAAGAAAGCATCAAAAAGTTCTTCTTTGCCAGCTTGGTTTTTCACCATGTAACGCTGGGCAATTTCATAATAAGCATAGGTCCAAGGGATTTGTATTTCTTTACCCGTAGCGTCATCTAATACTGTCACCATTTCTTTGACTGCATGGGTAGCAGTTTGCCGCAAACCCACGCTCACACTCCCTTCAATCTTTTCTTTCATGGGTATACCCAAGTTCGCTAAACCACTAGCCGTAGCTTCAATATCTGGGTATTGGGGAGTTTGCTGACGGTTGACATAGCCGGTGAAGTGGTTGACGGCGTAACCGTGTAGCAATACCCAAGCTCCATACTGGGTGACTGTATTTACCTCCTCCACCACAGAACGCCGGGGAGGTTGCCAAGGACGGGTGAAGATTGGTTGTAATTGTTGAGCAATGTCTGGGGCTATGGCTTTATCAGTGTTTGGTATCTGGGTGGGAGTAAAACTAGATACGGTTTCTTGAATTAATTCCTGGGTTGTTTGGGGTAATTCCTCTACAATCAACTCACTAATAAATAACTTGGGTAAGTCCCATTCCTCTTGTTGGGGATGGCGATAGTGACGGGCGTATAAGTGGGTGTCTGGGAAAAAATACTCCCCTGCGGTAGTGTAACCCAAAAAATGAGCGATCGCATGTAAATATTCTATACCTAAGTTAACTTTACCTTGGGGGCTATTATCTATATCCAAGCGCAGGGAACGCAAGGCGATATGATCATTAGCAATGGTACCACCCCCATCGGTAATCATTTGCTGATAAGTACGGGCATAACTTACCCGATTGCTATATTCTTGCCACAATAGTTCCCAAAGATAACGAGCAATTTCCGGTTTCATGAGATAACCCCCCATACTCTTTTTTAGTTATAGCAATTCTGTATAAAGATGCGCTGAACTACCTTAGTACTTAGCAAAGTAAATTCAATCATCAGGACTTACCCATAGGTAACATCAATCACTTCCGGGCAGCCAAAAGTCACGCATTCAAAATAAACCACAGAGGACACAGAGGAAACGAAAGGATGAGAGTTTAAGAGAACTTTTGGATAAGTCCTAATAACATAGAATATAATAAGATTGATACCATCATTTTTTTATATATATGCAATGCGAATTATGTGAAAGGGAGATGGAAAAACTCACAATCCATCACTTGATTCCCCGACAATATACTAAACGTAAAAATCTAGATATAAGCTCGACAATTGATATTTGTTCGGCTTGTCATCGGCAAATTCATACTTTATTCGATAACAAACGTTTAGCTAAAGAGTTAAACACAACTGAGGCACTGAGAAATGAGCCACAAATGGATAAATTTCTTAATTGGGTGAGAAAACAAAAATCAGACAAGCGGGTAATAGTCCATCGTCAAGGGAAATTTAGAATTTAGAATGAAGAATTTAGAATTATTAACTGTTTAGATCCCCGACTTCACCCCGTGTGCGACTTTTTTCAAGTTAGCCCCGGGAGCATCCCAATTTTTCAAAAATGTGCTGTAGTGGGAGCATCTTGCTCCCTTGATATACAAAGCGGGCTTTCCGGCCCGCACTACAAATTTCAACATTTGGGATGCTCCCGTTTTAAAGCTATTCAGCCATCCCTACTTATTACTTATTACTTCTTACTTATTACTTAATCTAATATCTTTCAGCATTTGTAAATGTTGCTGCACCGATGCCAGGGTATTTGCTGCCATCATCCCACTGGCGGCGACAGCGGGTAAACCAATACCGGGAAAGGTTGAGTCACCACAACACAATAATCCCCGCACAGGTGTAGTCCCACCGGGAAATATACCCTTCCCAGCCCGAATGGCGGGACCATAGGAACCGCGATGTCTGCTTAAAAAACGTTCGTGGGTGAGGGGCGTACCTACCATTGTCACTTCACAGCGATCGCGGATATCTGGTATAATTCTTTGCAATGCTTGCCACATCACTTCTGCACGGGCTTGCTTTTGTTGTGCATACTCTTGACTATTACGGTTCATCCCTGACCATAGGCTATATGGTTCATTACCTGGTGTGTAGGCATGAATTACGTGTTTACCCGGCGGTGCGAGAGATGGATCAATGACTGATGGAATGGATACCAAAACCACATTTTGAGGTGCTGCAACCCCCCGTTGCCAATCATTAACCACAATGTAGTGACAGGCTAAATCTGACCTAATATCCTGGGCATCAATACCTAGATGCAGGTGCATAAAACTATCACATTCGGGGGTTGCTTGTCGCTGTTCTCGAAATCTCTGGGGTAATACCTCATGGGGTATGAGTTTCAAGGTATCCCATACGGAAGCATTGCTAATCACTGCCTGACTTGCCTTGATTTCCTTGCCACTCCGCAAATATACCCCAACTGCCGTATTATTATTGACTATTATTTTTTCGACGCGATCGCCCAATATTAACTTGCCGCCACGTTTTTCCAACCCCCGCACCAGGGCGTTGACAATTGCTCCACTACCGCCCACGGGATAATCTAACACCACCCCTGGTTTGTACCATTCGGCAAACATAAACGCCACTTCCGCAGCAATAGTGCCATTCGCAGGGAGTCCAGACAAGAGAAAACACAGCAAATCCAGCCAGTTTTGAATAAATGGGTCTTGGATAACTCCATCCATAATTTGACTGAAAGGACCTGTTAATTTCGCCACATTACCAATCTGCATTGCCAGGGAGGGCATAAATTGACCCATAGTTATCATCGCCCCCCAATCAAAGCGGATAGCAGCCGGGGGAATGGCGACGGCAGCCTTTGCCAAAGGAGTCATGATTCGTTGTAATTCGCGCCATTGAGCCACAGCTGACTCACCCCGTAACCTTTGCAGCACCTGACAAAATTGGTCAGCGCCTACGGAGGTATCAAAATCACCTGACGGCAGACAACAGCCCCATGTATCGTATGTTGCCCACTGTACATCTTCGCCAATGGCATCTAATACTTGGCGTAAGGGATTGGGGGAAGGGCTGGAGGATAAGCCTGAATACAGAGATGGGCCTGAGTCAAATTTAAAACCATTGCGTGTAAAACCATGTGCTGCACCACCAGGGATAGAGTGGCTTTCGCAGACAATAACATCAAAGCCATATCTTGCTAGCAATGCCGCACAGCTCAATCCCCCAATTCCACTACCAATAATCACTACATCTGTTTGTATCACTGTTATATTCCTTTTTGGGTGTTTTGAATCAGACAGAGGAGGAGGGAAGGAGGGGAGGAGGGAAGGAGGGAAGGAGGGAAGGAGGGAAGGAGGGAAGGAGTGAAGGAGTGATGAATTAAAAACTGTCAACTAACAACCGTCAACCGTCAACCGTCAACTGTCAACCGTCAACTGTCAACCGTCAACCGTCAACCGTCAACTGTCAACCACCAACCATCAACTGTCAACCGTCAACCGTCAACCGTCAACTGTCAACCACCAACCATCAAAAACCCAACCTCTTCCACCGTTGCCGTACTAGCATCCAACACACCAACAAACTCACCTTGATACATTACCGCAATGCGATCGCTCATTGCCATTATTTCTTCTAATTCGGTAGAAATATATAAAATCCCTGCCCCTCGTTCCTTTTCTGCCAATAGTCGTCGCTGTACTGCTTCTATGGCACCTACATCTAACCCTCTTGTGGGTTGCATGGCTACGATTAATTGAGGTTCTCCCCCCAATTCCCTGGCTAATACTACCTTTTGCTGATTTCCCCCTGATAGTTGATTTACTTGAATATCCCCAGAAATTGCCCGAATATCAAAATCATTAATTGCAGATGTGGCATTTTGTTTAATTATGGGATAATTTAACAAAAACCAACGGCAAAAAGGTATTTTTTGAAAAAGTTTTAAAATCAAATTATCAGCAATACTAAATTGTAATATTAATCCCATTTTTTGCCTATCTTCTGGAATATAACCTACACCCATCATTCGGCTTGAATTATTGCTTATTTTTCTTTTTTTATCGAGATGAGGATAATTAATATTCCCTTGTTTTATCTGTATTAAACCACAAATAGCATCTGCTAATTCCCTTTGTCCATTGCCATCAACCCCAGCAATTCCTAAAATTTCTCCTGCTCGTAGTTGTAGAGAAACATCCCTAACAGCAGTGACACCCCGACTATCTAAAACTTGCAAATTCTCCACTGATAATACAGTATTTCCTAGAGAAACTGGAGCTTTATCAATTTGCAAACAAACATCTCTGCCCACCATCAAAGCTGCTAATTCTGGGGATGTGGTATTTTGAATATTTGTATTGCCTACTACTTTCCCCCGACGTAATACTGTCACCGTATCGCAAAGATTCATTACTTCTTCTAACTTGTGGCTGATAAAAATAATCGTTTTCCCAGCAGCAGCTAATTGTTTGAGAATACGAATTAAAGAGTTGACTTCCTTTGGTGTAAGTACTGCCGTTGGTTCATCTAAAATTAAAATTTTCGCTTGACGATACAAAACCTTGAGAATTTCTACCCTTTGTTGTACACCAACGGGTAAGTTTATAACTTGGGCGCAGGGTTCAATTTCTAAACCATAATTTTGGGATAAAGCTGTAATTTCTGCTTGTTTCTGTCTGAGATTTAACCACCATTGATTCTTTGTGCCCAGAATAATATTTTCTGTGACGCTCAATTGAGGTACTAGCATGAAATGTTGGTGAATCATGCCAATTCCCAATTCAATAGCTGTATGGGTAGAAGTAATTTTTACCGGCTTTTCTTGCAAGTAAATTTGACCAGAATCTGGTTGATAAATACCACTGACAATATTCATTAAAGTTGTTTTACCTGCACCATTCTCTCCTAAAATAGCGTGTATTTTTCCCGATTCTATCTGTAAATTAATACTATCATTAGCAACAAAAGAACCAAAACTTTTGCTAATTTCAGCAAGGCGTAAACTTGTCATTAAATTTTGGATTTTAGATTTTGGATTGAACCCATGTCTAAGTTTGATTAGTTATGAGAGCTAGATAACAGATTCTCGACTTCTGAATCAAGATCTGTACATTGTAAAAATTCCTAGGATAGAAGTTAGGGACCTCAATGCCCGCGAGTCATCAAATCTGCATCTGAATTGTACTCCTCACAAGTTCCTCAAATTTTTACTCTATCCTGAATAGGAGGGGGAGTGTATCTGTACTTAGAAAATTATAGGATTACTATTTGATTTTTGAAAAACAGGTAGGGTGTGTTATCGCATAGCGTAACGCACCATGCTGTAAGGGTTTTGGCGCGTATAGCCCTAGCCTGCGGCAAGCCGGTGCGCGTCTACGGGCATGGCTAAGTGCAAAGCACACGCTGCGCGAACGCTAAAGACTAAAGTCATAACGCACCCTACTGGACTGACACGCCTAAAAATGTAGGTTGGGTTGAGCGATAGGGAAACCCAACAAAGCTTTACTGGTGTTGGGTTTCATTCTTCAACCCAACTTACACCTATTGCACCATTTTAGCTATGTCAATCCACTACAGATACCTAATTTTATTCAAATAGGACTTACGCAACTGGCATATATTTACTGTAGGGTACGTGACATTGCGAGAATATTTGAACGTAGCAATAAGACTTATAACGTCATGCACCAACCACCGCTTGTGACAATTGCGTAAATCCTGTCAAAAATCAAACCGGATTCCTATATATAAATACAGGTGCGACACCTAAGGAGTAAAGATAGAGAGAGGGGACTATAATATGACGAAAATAATTATCAACTTAACATTACCAGCAGTGGTGACGGTAATTGAAGATATCCTGGAAACTTATCCCGATCATCCCTATCAACAGGCTTTCTCAATTCCCAACTTACGCCAAGAGTTAATAGCTCATATACTGAGTCGAGTATCTAGTCGTTATGTGGTGGTAGAAGAAGAACAAATACCATGCTTTGGGATTAAATCTTTGCCTTTTTCTCCTCAGGAAAAGTTTTGTCTAGAAGCTTTAATTCAGGAAGAAATTGAGAGCATCATCCGTCAAAAAGAAGAAGAGGTTAGTCAGCAAATTCCCGAAGAAGTTGATCCGAGATTAGAACCTTCTCATTGGTTTGGTTAATATGTTTGATTAATTAATATATGTGTGAGGAACTAACAATCAAAAAATATCTAAACAGGGAAAGGGCACAGTATCAACAAGATTTAGTAGGGTGGGCACTGCCCACTTTATTTTTATACCTCACCCGCCTGGGTTACCCTCTCCTTATTAAGGATACCAATGACGAATCAGGGGTATTGCCCCTCACATAATGATTTTTCGCCATCCCACCAGATGTAGAGACGTAGCAATGCTACGTCTGGAACCAACCAATTTGTGGATAAATGAGGGGTCTTGCACCCAATTCGCCAGCAGCATCCTTATTAAGGAGAGGGTTAAAGTTCAATTTTTGCTTTGACTGAATCAAAAGTACGATGCAGTTGAAAGCCAACTTTTTCACACACTCGTTGCATTGCGGCATTTTCTGGCAAAATGTCAGCAGTAATACATCGAATTTGCTCATGTCTTCCCACTTCCAATAATCGGCGTAGTAACTCTGTACCCAAGCCTTGACGCTGGTATGTATCGCTGACTAGTAAGGCAAATTCTGCCTCACTCACACCATGCAATTGACTCAAACGCCCCACAGCCAGGATTTCGTGGTTGCCAGTGTCTGGATCTTTATAGTCTGCAACTAGTGCCATTTCTCGGTCATAGTCAATAAAGCACAGACGCATCAGCCGTTCGTGGGCAATGCGTTGACTCAGTTTCATTAAGTGGAAGTAACGAAAATAAACGCTTTGCTCTGATAAAGTTTGATGGAATTTTACTACTAGGGGTTCATCTTCGGGACGGATGGGACGGATAGTAACGATAGTCCCGTCTTTCATGGTCCAAGGTGCGGCATATTGGGTGGGATAGGGGCGAATTGCTAGTTTTGGCAGCTGTTGTGACTCAAGCTCTGGTGGTTGGAGAACAATCCGGGCATCTAAAGCAATTAATTTCTCCGGTGTTGCTAGCAAGGGATTGATATCAATTTCCTGAATCCAAGGTTGCTCCACTACCAATTGGGAAAAACGCACCAGTAGCTCTTCCAATGATGCCATATTTATTGGCGATCGCCCCCTGATTCCTAGCAATGCTTTATAAATGCGGGTTTGTTCCATCATCCGCCGTGCTAGGGTAGTATTGAGGGGAGGTAAAGCGATCGCTCGATCTTGAAATACTTCTACCAGTTGTCCCCCTGCACCAAATAACAATACAGGCCCAAATTGGGGGTCAATGCTGCTACCAATAATTAATTCATACCCACCGTCTAGATGAACCATTGGTTGTACAGTCACGCCCAAAAAATGTTCGGCACCAACCTTTTCCCCTACAGACGCTTTAATGGTGCGGTAAGCCCAACGCACAGCTTCAGCATCGGTAAGGTTTAGCTGCACCCCACCCACATCGGTTTTATGGGTAATTGTTTTCGACAGGAGCTTAACAACCACCGGATAACCAAGGGAGTTAGCACAGTCTACCGCCTCGTCTTCCGTGGTGGACACACCAGCAGGAATGCTGGCAATACCGTATGCTGCCAGGATTTGCTTTGATTCCAATTCTGTGAGAATAGTTCTACCTGCTTGACGAGCCGTGGTAATGATTTTGTCTACAATAATCCGGTTGGGTATACCATCCCGATCCGCTAACAGTACGGGGGTTTCATAGATGCCCTGGAGATTATAACTATACTGCCACATATAAGTAAATACACGGGCGGCTGAATCTGGGTAGGGATAGGTGGGGATGCTAGCACGGTTGAGAATTTCTTCCCCCGCCATGATTTCTGCACCACCCATCCAAGTTGCTAGAATGGGCTTTTTGGTACGGGATTGCTGTTTTCCAATTTCATCTTTAAGGCGTTCAGCTGTTTGGGTAGGATCGGTCATTGCCTGGGGAGTTAAAATTACCAGCAAGCCATCACTGTTGGGGTCTTTGGCGGCAATCTCGATGGTATTGGTATAACGCTGGGGATCGGCATCTCCTAAAATGTCAATGGGATTGTTATGACTCCAGTAGGGTGGTAGAACCTGGTTGAGGGATGCTTGGGTTGGTTGAGAAAGTTCTGCTAGCTTCCCCCCAGTAGTAATCAGGAAATCCGTTGCTAGTACCCCTGGTCCTCCGGCATTGGTAATAATAGTTAGGCGGGGTCCTTGGGGACGGGGCTGTTTTGCTAATACCTCCGCCATGTTGAACAGTTCGGAAATTTTTGTTACCCGTAGCACACCACAACGGCGAAACGCCGCGTCTAGGACTTCATCACTGCCTGTGAGTGCCCCCGTGTGGGAAGCAGAGGCTTTGGCGGCGGCTTCCGTGCGCCCAGCTTTGATGACAATAATTGGCTTGGTGAGGGCAACTTCCCTGGCGGCAGAGAAAAACGATCGCGCATCCCCCACAGATTCCATGTAAATCACAATACTTTGGGTGTGGGGGTCATCACCAAGGTAATAAATTAAGTCACCCCAACCCACATCCAGCATGGAACCGATAGAAATAAAGGCACTAAACCCGACATTTTCCCGCAAGCTCCAGTCGAGGATGGAGGTACACAAAGCACCACTTTGACTAATGAAACCAACTTTCCCAGGACGAGCCATAACACTGGCAAAGGTAGCATTTAGGGCGGTATGGGGATTCATCACTCCCAAGCAGTTAGGACCAATGATTCTCAGTCTTCCTTTCCGGGCTTCTTGTAATATTTGTTGCTCTAGCTCAATGCCCTGAGTACCAATTTCCTTAAAACCGGCGGAGACAATTACCGCCCCCTTGACCCCGGCCGTAACACAATCACGGACAATTCCAGGGACTGTGGGGGCGGGGGTGGCAATAATCGCCAAGTCCACGGGTTCAGGTACATCTGCAATAGTTGGGTACGCTTTAATACCCATAACACTGTGATGTTTCGGGTTTACCGGATACACCGTACCCCCAAAGGGATTACCAATGAGATTCCAGAGCAGGGTTCTTCCCACACTCCCGGGTTTATCACTGGCACCAATCACAGCTACAGTTTTCGGCGCGAAAATCGCACCCAGGGGTTGACGTTCAGAGCGCAGAATATCGTAGGCGGGATCTGTGGTAAATGCGATCGAAGACTCCATGACTTTTTAGAACTCTGGCTTCAGATTAGGAACAATTGTTGAGAAACTTGTGAGGAAGTAATACCATTTTGGATTTTAGATTTTAGATTTTGGATTGAGAATCACCTTCTGTGTCTGTGTTCTACAAATCCATCTGTCTCATTATTTTCTTAATAGTATAATATTGAACCAAGTATTCCTCAGTACTAATCTCTGCGTACCATTACCATGATGGATATCACCAATTTAGATAATACCCGCACGCAATTAATATAACTACTCCCTTCCCGGCAGAAGATTACCTATAACGTAGGTTGGGTTAAACGAAGTAAAACCCAACGATATGCTGGGTTTCGTCCCTCAACAAGCGCCTACAATTTTTCGGTAATTTAATAGCACCGAAGGGAGTAGTACAGGTTGGCGGAAATAAACCAACCCTTTATAAAAGGTCAAAGCTAGAGAACACAATACTTTTGACTTTTGACTTTTGACTTTTGATACTAAGTTGCATTCAAAGATAGTACCCAGTCATTGCGACGTTCGCTGTTAGCGTTCCCGCAGGGTAGGAAGCAATCTCATTGACTCGAACTACTATGATAGAACGCAACTTGGTATGACTTCCGCGCAACGGCACTAGGTCATAGATTTTTTGCAGATATGGTATTGGATTGTACCTGAAAATAGGAGTTAGCGATCGCCAACTCCTTCAGAAAAAGCAATTGAAACATTATCAAAACAAAACCTCAAAAAATCCCGTTGCCCTCATCCTCGATTTTCAAGAGCTGTACCATAAGATATATCCAATGGTAGATGAATATTTATGTAGTTACTTTTACATTTAATAATAAGACAATGACAAACTGTTAAAGTCAGTTACTGTCATTGTCGAAGGTTTTACTAAAAAGCAATTAATTACTCATCACCTCAGGCTCTGATTTGCCTTCTGGATGAATTTCACATACTAGTTCATAGAAGGAAGTATTTGGTGCTTGGGTAAACAAGGGACTCATTTGATCCAAGATAGCTTGGTAAGCCTCACTTTGATTGGCTTGCATATCTTCTAGATTTTCCCAAAAAATGATGGCGATTCCTTTGTCTGTACCCGGTTCTTGCAGCAAGTATGCTCCCTTAAATCCATGGGTGTAAGTTGAAACAGCCTGCTCATAAAGATTCTTGGCTTGTTCAAACTTACCTGGTTTAAATTCTCCCACAGCAACATATGCATATTGATGTTTCAGAAAGTCATGGAAATCGCTCATCATCTTCTCCTTACGCCAAGGGTTATCATTTTTCAGTTATGAATAATTGACGTACTCCCTGGGATAAATCCGCAGGGATTCTCAAAGGATATTACCAGGCAGGATAAATCCGTGCCTGTGCATCCTTTTTCCTGCTTCTTAGACTCTTAACTAGACTGTCACCAGTCCCCGTCAGAACGTCTCCA